>NZ_FXBL01000001.1 GCF_900177325.1 Mesorhizobium australicum
AGGATGCCCGAGCTGACCGGAGAGGGGGCCAAGCGCAAATGCTTGACCCCCCTCGTCTTTATCGATCCCGGTCATAATCGCGACTTTTATCCCGCGCCGGCTGCGGCTTCTCTTTCTCGGCCGCGCGGGCTTCCTTGGCCCGCTGCTGCCAGTAGGCGGCATCCTTCACCGGGGTCGTCGCGGCCTTCGCATTCTCCGCGAACTGCTGGCGCTTCGGATCCTGCGCCTTGGCGCTCGATCCGAAATCCCGCTGCGGATCTGGCGGGCGCTTCTGCGCCGCTCGATCCGCGAACGCCTGCGTCGGGTTCTTGATCTTTGCCGGCGACGTCGCTGGCGTCGGCTTCTGCGCGATCTCCTGCGCCCGCTTCGGTGCCGGCCTCGGCACCTCGCCGGCCGGCGAGGGGGCCGGCTGGGCCTGCGAGATAAACGCGGCCTTGGTCGGCAAGGGCTGTTTCGCCTCGATGCGGCGCGCATCGTCAAACGGCCGTTTCATGGGCTTCTGCTCCTGTGAACGAGTGGCGTCCTGCCACCGTGAACGATAGGGCTTCGCTCGATCGGGCTGGCGATCGCCGCCGCGATCGCGCGGGAGCTGCTGCCATGCCTGCCGGATTTTCCCGCGCTCGAGGTCTTGGCGCTCGATCAACGACGCTCGAGCGCGGTCGAACGCTTGGCGCTGTGCAACTAATGCCGCGCCGCGCTGCTCCTTGATGCCGCGCACCTCGGAATCGAGAACCGACTTAAGCCGCTGCGCCAGTCGCCCGCGGTTCATGTCCTGAACCTCGGCGAACGCCGCGGCGCGGGCCTGCGACGACAGCACGTTGCCGAACGTGGCGGCAAGGGTGCCACGGTTGCCGAGCTGGCCGCTGACGCGCTGATGCGTCGTCGCGTCCAGTGCGTTTCGGATCACGCCGGCAAGGCTCTGCTCGCGAGCCAGGTAGGCGCTTTCCGCCTGCCTAGTCTCGCGGAAGAACTTCGCCCATATCGGCCGGCATTCCGCTTTGTGGCGCTCGGTCGCTTCGCGGATAGCTTTGCCGCTGTCCGTGAAAATTCGATCCCGCGCCGCCTTGTTGCCGGCTGACAGGTCTTTCCACTCCTGCCGGTGCTGGTCCCGCTGTGCCGCGCCAAGGGCTTTCAGGACCGCCACGGGCGATTTGTCGGCCGGCGGCGTCTCTGCCGCCTGCTGGCGCTTCTCGGCCGCGTAGGCCTGTCGCTCGGCCTGCTGCGCGAACTTTTCGCGTAGCTCCCGCTTTTCTTCCCGCTTCGGCGTCAGGATCACCCCGCGCTCGCGCTCGTAAGCGTTCGCCCAATCGGACAATTTCAGCCGGTCATTGCTGGTCGAGAGCATTTTCCCGGTCGCCGGGTCCACGCGATTGACGATCACATGCACATGCGGGTGCTTCTGGTCCTGATGGCACACGATCACCGCTTGATGATGCTCGGCCCCGAGCACCTTCAAGCTGGCGTCGGCCGCGCGGGTCATTTCCGCCCGGTCGAGCGTCCCGGCCTCGTCCGGGTGCCATGCGAGGCTGTAGGCGTAGACATGCGCCGACGACTTGCGGCCTGTCGATTTGACGCCGGCCGCTGCCTTCAGCTCGTCGGCCTGCCGGGCGGTCGCAATCATGATCTCGCGGGCAACGCCGGGATGATCGGTCGCCAGATTGCGGGTTTCGGTCCACGCCACGCGCTCGGCCGTCTCGGGGTGCGCCGATTGCCCCTCCTGCCGCTTGTCGTGCAGGTAGTAGGCAAACGCGCCCCGGAAGCTGTGGCCGGCTTTGGCGATGTCAGGAACCATCGCCTGCCACCTTGGCGACGGCTGACCGGACCTCGGCAAGCACCTGCGGGAAGTCGGGCGGCAAATCCCGGCCGGCATTCACGCGCTTGGCGATCTGGTTGAGGTTCACGCCGGCACGATTCAGCTCGACGAGGGCAACGGCGTCCGCCTGCGCGCGGCGCTGCGGCATCCGTTGACCCAGCACAGCGCGGCGGCAAAACTCGGCGACCGAGACGCCCGCGCGCTCGGCCAGCAGCTCGACGTGGTGACGCTCGGCCGCTGTGACCCGGATGCCGGGCAAGCGGTCGTCGCGGCGCTCATCTGCCGCGAGTGTCGGCCGTCCGATTTTGGGGGCCTCGTCCATCAAATCCGCGCCGTCTTCCTTCCTTCCGGGCCTGCCCGGCAAGCGTTTTTGGGCACCAAAAACATAGCTTGCTACTCTGTGTTACGTAAATCATAATCCAAGCTCTGTTAAGATGGAATTAAGGAACCGTCCGAACCGGAGTCACCATGCCCTACCGCTTTACTGACCCCGCGAAATACGCCTACCGGCCCGGCTCCCTGTTCCTCGGCCTCGACCCCGCCACTAATCGCGAAACGGGCATCCAGACCGAAATTCACGCCATCACGATAGGCGGCGCAGGTGCAGGAAAAGGCTCGTCCCTCCTGATCCCAAACGCGCGTCGTTGGCTGCAAAGTCTGGTGTGCATCGACCCCAAGGGCGAAAACGCCGTAGAGTCTTGGCAGGCTCGTGAAGCCCTCGGCCAAACGGTCGGCGTCCTCGACCCCTTCCATGAAATCCCTGCCGGCAAGATTCCTGATCGACTGCGCGTCTCCGTCAACCTGCTGGCGGACATCGACCCGGAAAGCCCGCGCGCTCGCGCGGCTCTTTCGGCCATCGGCAATGGCCTCGTTGTCAATCACAACAAAGACCATATGGAATGGACGGAAGGCGCTCGCGCGCTGCTCGCCGGCCTCGCCGCCTTCGTCTGCACAATGCCCCCCGAAAGCCGCACTTTCGGCACGTTGCGCACCTTGCTGATGCTACCTAACACTCGGCCTTCGGACGATGAGCGGTCGCCGCTCGAAGAACTCGTAGCTGACATGCTCGCCGCCGATCATGCAAACCTCGGCGCGCTGATCCGGGAAGCCGGCGATACAATCGCAACGGCGCTCAACGCCTCCGATCCGAAGTCGATGGAAAGGCAGTTTCTTGGCGGCGCGAAGCGCGCCACACGCTGGCTCGATGATGCTTCAATATCGGCGGCGCTCGTGCATTCGGACTTCAAAATGTCGGCGCTCAAAACCGGCAAGGCGTCCTTGTTTCTCGTGCTGCCGGCTGACTATCTGGCCGACTATTCCGGGTTCCTGCGTCTGTTTGTGAAGGGCGCTCTCAACGCCATGGGTCAGCCCGGCAACGGCGGACGATGCCTGTTCCTGCTCGATGAATTTTACTCGCTTGGCAAGCTCGACGAGCTGACGGAAGCGGCCGGGCGGATGCGATCCTATGGCGTCCAGCTCTGGCCCTTCATGCAGGGCATCAGCCAACTTTTTGACCTGTACGGCAAAGATGCCGCGCAAACTTTCTTGACCAATGCCGCCGCTCGAATTTTCCTCGGCAACGACAAGGACACGGTGACACTCGACTACATTAGCTACGCGGCCGGCAAGTTGGAGCCGACCGATATCAGGAGTGCGCCACCAACCGCGACCGCGTTAACCCCAAAATCGGCCGCTAGCATCGGATCGGCGCCGACGGCATTCAACCCGGCCACCGGGCGTTTCGAAGTCTCAGCCGACGCGGCCCGCGCGTTCGATACGCAACAGCGGGCCGCTGCTGACGCGCGCATGGTCGAGCATGAGAATGAGCGCACGGCAGCTATGAAAGCAGATGCTGACGCGCGGGCTGATTACGACCATGACATGAAGCGCGTCGGGCAACCACGCCTGACGCCCGACGAGCTGGCGGCGCTGATCGGCAAAGATGAACAAGCCGGCGAGAAAGTCGCACGGTCAATGATCGTTTTCGCCTCTGCTGGCGACGTTCTCAAGCTGACGCCCGCGCCGTATTTCCAGCCCGCGCGGCCCCTGATCCAGCATAAGCCGCAAGCCACCAAAACCGACTACAGCACCCCGACCGCTGCATATCGGCGTTTCGACAGCTATCAGCGCAAGGCTTTCGTGCTCCTCGGCGTAACGCTTGGCTTTTGGCCGGGCTGGGTTCCGCTAGCCATGTGGGGATTTGACCGGCCTGCAGACATTGCCATGTGGGGTTATCCCGATCTGTGCCTCGGGCTTGCTTGTATGGTGGCGGGCGGCTGGATCGGCTGGACGCTGCCGAAACTCATCGAACGCAACGCTTAATTAGCCGGGGACACGCTCTACGCCCGGCACAGTTTCGATGCCGGGTACATCGTCAATGCCCGCAACGCGCCCTAACGCGTATTCATACGCGGCAGCCCAATTGAAGTATTCATATAGTCGCATACTGCGATTTATAGATCATTTTGCATCGGAACGTCAAATATCCTGACCTCAACCGGCACGATCTGCGCCGGCTGCGGGAACCCTTCAAGGGGCGGATTCCACCGCTCGAACGCAGCGCGCGCTGCGGCCTCGGTCGGCCGGAAAGTGCCCCACACTAACGCACCGTCCGGCCGCTCAAGCGCAGCGAAACCCCTGAATTTCCGGGGTTTATTCGTCGGTCGGCCCGTCATCTTCAGCCCGGTCAATGCGCGGCAGGATCACGAATTTACCGGTCAGGCCGATGCCGGCCGGCAGCTCGCAATTGAAGCCGTCTTTTTGTTCGGGAACGCCACGCCGACGCGCAGCCACTCGGTCTTTACTTCGCCATTGCCGTCCGTATATTCGCGGGCGACAAGGATATTATGTGGTTTTGTCATGTAAAATCCTCCTTTTACCCGCAACAATACCATGAACGGAAGAATATATCCTTAAGACATTCTGAAACCCCTGCTCCCTGTTCGATCCGCGCCGGAGGCGTGATCGAACCCGCGCGGGACGCGCGGCCTTGATGCTCCCCGTCCCGATGCAACCTGCTGGCCATGTAAGGCCCGCGCGGTCACGGCCGGAACGGCCGGGAACCCCTTTAGGGGTTGACCGCATTAGCGGGCTGTCATGGCAGGCTTGCCGGTGAGGGTGGGGAAATCACTCCGGAATTCGTCAAACGCGCTCCACGCCCGCCGTATAGCCGGGAAAGCGGTATAGAAGGCCGTTCGTCGGCTGCCGATCTTGCGGGAACTTTGCCGCTGTCTTCCTCGAAGACAAAGCAAGGCTGATACCCGCAAATGTGGGTTTGTGGTAAAGCGCATTTGTGACTGTCACGCGTATTTGAAACAAGTAACTTGCCGGCCGACTAGGCCGGCTCCATTCTCATTTCGCCATAGAATTAAACCTAGATAGGGATTCAGCCCCTTTGTGGGACTCACGTTCAGCACAGCGGGCGCGCGCCTCGGCCATGCGTATCAGCGCAGCACCTAGCGAGCTGTCTGGATCGACATCGGCAATCGTGCGCTCGATCTCGCTCATGCTGGCGCGCATTGTCTCGATCTCAGTCGCGCGATCCTGCTGGCGCTGCTGCTCGTCGGCCGGCGTGGGCGCAGGGTGGAAATACCGACCTAGCAGCCGGGCAGCTCGGGCAGGCAAAAACAGCCTATAGGCGTTGCTCGTCTGCTGCACCTGCGGCCCCCTGCCCTCGTTGCCGGTCGGCACATAACGCCGAATCCAGTCGAGGAAGCCATGCCGGCGCAACGCCGCCAAGGCCCGGATGATCGTATTGCGGCCGTGACAGAGCTTCGCCGCCAGATAGTCAATCGACGGCTCTAGCCGGCCGCTGCGCCGATCCGCGAGGTTCACAAGGTATTCCAGAAGCTCGACGGCTATCAGGCCGAGCGCGCCGCTTGCGGTGTTCGGCTCCGTGGCACGGCGCTCATGGCGCGTCACCAGCTCAAACTTGCGGGCGGCGGCAACGATCCGGTGCCGGTCCTCCTTCGGGATCGGTCGCCAGAATATACCCTCCTGCCCGCCCGCCCGGTGCGAATTACGCCGCACGGGCTGGTGAGTGCGTTTTACACGGCTGCGGCGCACCCCGGCCGGCAACGGTTGGTCTAGGATTTCTCCTACTGCTGTGAACATGGCTTCTCCTTCGGTCTGGTTGACCGCCGAAGGTTTGGCCGCTCGCGGGCGTACGCAGGGCGCACGAATCCGTGGCAAGATTCCTCTTGCAAACGGTCCGGCTTTTTGGGAGAATTCGACCACCACAGACGAATTCAAGGCCCTCGGCCGAACTATCAGAAGCCCGCCCTTCCGGCGGGTTTTTTGATTTCTGGTCGGTATTCCCTCGCAAAATGGTTGGTGGCCGCGCTCGAATCGCGCCGCCACTAGCCTGTGATGGTGCCTGATGCCGGAATCTCGATCAACGCGGTTTTGTGAAAGCGCGGATTTCTGCGCATTTCAGGATCGGAACACCGCGCAACCAAGGCGTGAGCATTGGCCGTACGGCCGAATCCTGCAATGTGGGTTTGTGGTATCCCGCAAACCCTGATACCCTCACTCAATGATTCTTTCGTTCATCAACCAAAAGGGCGGCGTCGGTAAAACGACCTTGGCAATCAACGTCGCGGCAGCTTTGGCTACTCGCGGCAAGGTATTGTTGATCGACGCCGACGAGCAGGGCAGCGCAACCGCATGGGCATCCCTACGCGAGCAGACCCCTTTTCAGGTGGTCAGCATGGTACGCGCCAACATGGCGCGGGATGCGATCCAGATGGCGGCGAACTTCACCCATACCGTAATCGACGGCCCGCCACGCGCTCGCGATCTCGCCCGCGCCGTCATCATTGCCGCTGATGTGGTGGCGATCCCCATTGAACCCTCCGGCTTGTCAACATGGGCAGCGGGAGAAACCATCAATCAGGTCCGCGAGGCGCAAGCCGTTAAAGATTCCCTCAAATGTGGGTTTGTGGTTTCTCGCAAAATTGGGAAAACTGTCATCGGCCGCGACATCCGGGATATGGCTTCAGCCGAAGGGTTCCCGATCCTGTCCGCCGAAATTCAACAGCGTGTGCCGTTTGCGGAAAGCCTGACGCTCGGCCAGACGATTTTCGAATATGCGCCGGCCTCGGCCGCTGCCATGGAAATCGAGGCGCTTACGGGCGAGATTGTGAACTGGCATGAGCAAAAAGAACTTCGCAGCAGCGCCAAAGCCCGCCGCTCTGTCGGCTGAACAGGAAGCCTACATTTCCAAGGGCAGGGGTAAAGATACCGCGCCGGCCAACAATGAGCCGACCGCGCGGCTGTCGGTCGATCTGCCGCGCTCGATGCATAAGCGATTCAAGATCGCTTGTGAGCAAGCCGATACCAAGATGGTCACAGAACTGCTCGCCTTCATCGAGCGCCGCACGACCGAACTTGAAAGCCGCAAACCCTGATATGTGGGTTTGCGGGAAGGTGGGTCATGCTCTGGCTCACCAAAAGCAATCCCGCTTTCGTCGTGCCCTACCTTCGCATTGAGGGGGCCTAGCACGATCTGCCAGCCGTTCAACGCCTTACGGCGTCCTCCACTGCGTTGCGGCCCTTCGGGTGATCGGCCGTCATATCGTGCTTGAATCGGCCCATGCGAAGGCGGCTCCGAAAGCAGGATATTGCTTCAAGGCTCAACCCGTCCTGCAGGGCAGGGGAAGCGCCGCCAGGGCGACAAGCCCTAGCCGGCGCGGTAGGGCAGGGGCCAAGTATAACGCGGCGGGTCGGCGTCATGCCGGCATGGCGATTTATTGGCATCGGGAAACAAAAAAACCGCGCTCACACATAGCAGGCGGTTTTGACTTGTCCGATGCTGACGGATTGCTTTGAATTCGGTTCCATAATTGGGAATTATGCGATTAACCGTCTCGCGCGCGCGAAGCTGAAGCGGTGACTTTTTTGCCAGTCGTGCGTTGCACGACAAGCGAGGGAATAATGAACGATCAAACGGAAATTATCGAAGCTCTGGGCGTCACTCCGACTTTCAACGCCGCGCAAGAGGCAAGGCGGCGCGTGTCCTTCCTGAAGGACTATCTCGCCGCATCCGGGCTTCAAACTTACGTGTTGGGGATCAGCGGTGGCGTCGATTCCTTGACGGCCGGGATGATGGCCCAAAGGGCCGTGCAAGAACTGCGAGCAGCGTCCTACAACGCGGAATTTGTCGCCGTGCGGCTCCCTTATGGCGAGCAGGCCGACGAACGAGACGCACAGGCCGCCCTAAACGCTATCGAGCCTGACCGCGTCGTCACGGTGAACATTAAAGCTCCCGCTGACGCCATGATGGCGCAGGTTAAGGCCGGCGGCTTCACTCCAGTCGACCGGGCGCAGGAAGATTTTCTGCTCGGCAATATCAAGGCCCGGCAACGGATGATCGCGCAATACACCTTGGCGGGCGGCATGCGCGGACTGGTCATCGGCACGGATCAGGCAGCCGAAGCCCTCATGGGGTTTTTCACAAAATTCGGCGACGGCGCGGCCGACATTTTGCCTCTGGCGGGTCTGAACAAACGCCGGGTGCGCGCGATAGCCGAATACTTCGGAGCGCCCGCAAATCTCGTGTTCAAGGTGCCAACGGCAGACTTGGAATCCGATGCGCCGATGCGGCCCGATGAAGATGCCTATGGCGTGACTTACGATCAGATTGACGATTTTCTTGAAGGCAAACCTATCGAGGAAACTGCACGAGCACGGATTATGCGGGCATATCGCACGACCGCGCATAAGCGGGCGTTGCCGGTCGCCGCCAATGCGCCGGCGCACTCATTTTGACGCGAGCGCTTCAATCACCCGGCATTCCGACACCATGCCCCGGCTGCACTCACTGACCATGCGAGCCAACTCGTCCCGCAAGGAGAGCAGGCGGGCAATTCGGCTTTCGACCGCCTCAAGCTGACCCTGTGCAATCTGGCTCGCCGTCTCGCATGATGCCGCAGGCTGATCCTGCAAGGCCAGCAGCACGCGAATGCTCGTCAGGTCAAACCCGAGATCGCGGGCATGCCGGATAAAGCCTAGCCGTTCGGCGTCGGCCGGGCTGTAGATGCGACGGCCGTTCGTTTGGCGCGTTGCCTTCGGTAAAACCCCGATGCGCTCATAATACCGGATTGTCTCGATGTTCACGCCCGACCGTACGGACAGGTCACCTATCTGCATTTAGGTCTTGCTCCTGTAGTCGCTACAGGTTGTAGCATGGTAGGGCTAGAATTTCGAGGATCGCCAATGTCCGCAGCCGCAACCGACACAATCCGCTATCACGTCACCGGCATGGACTGCTCGTCCTGCGCCGCCAAGATCGAGGGCGCGGCCCGAAAAGTCGAAGGCGTCAATGATGTGAAGGTGTCGATTGCTTCGCAGATCATGACGCTAGAGGTCGATGACCCGGCCGCGCGTCTGCCCGTGCTCGAAAATGCGGTGACAAGCCTCGGCTATCAGCTTGACCGTATAGGGCAGGCGAAAGCAGGCGCGGCGGGTGACGATGACGACGACAAAATCCCTGACCTGTCGCATGTGACGCCGGCCTATAAGCGGGCGCTCTGGATCGTCGTGCTGCTCAATGTCGGCTACGGCATTATCGAGATTGGCGGCTCGATCCTGTCCGGCTCGCAAGCCCTACAGGCCGACGCCCTCGACTTCATCGGGGACGGCCTGATTTCCTTCCTCGGCCTGATCGCCGTGGGCTGGGGCCTCGCTGCGCGCGCCAAGGCGGCATTGATTCAGGGCGTATTCCTTGCCGTGCTCGGACTCGGCGTCGTCGGATCGACGCTGTACCGCGTTTTTGTCGAACATGAACCGCAAACCCTGCTCATGGGCGGCTTCGCGCTCGTGGCGTTCGTCGTCAACGTGCTGGCGGCCGTGGTGCTGATCCCGCACCGAAAAGGCGATGCCAATATGCGGGCCGTGTGGCTGTTCTCGCGCAATGACGCAATCGGCAATCTCGCCGTGGTCTTCGCCGCCGTGCTTGTCTGGTGGCTCTCCTCACCATGGCCGGATTTGATCGTCGCTTTCGCTGTAGCAGGCCTGTTCCTGCAATCGGCTTGGTCGATCATTCGAGACGCGCGGAGCGACCTTTCAGAGGTCAGCCGCACATAGTCCCATAATGGCGAATTACGCGACTATGTCGGATTCGCCTGATTGATCGCCAACTCAACAGCTTCGTCTTGCGGCAGGTCTGTTTTCGGCAACACGGTGTCGAGCTTCAATGAAGGCTGCCACGCAATTTTTTCTAAGCGAGCGGCAAAATACTTTTCGGTCCAATCCATTTCTGGAAACTCATCAGGCTTGGCACGAAAAGCGCCGAGCCTACCAATAAGGCCACACAACCAATCTGCACATTGGCAGGTTTGGTATCGGTGGCTCTCCACCTGAAACGGAGGTTCGATAATGTGTTTGCGAGGAAAATCGGGCCTAAACATCGCCTGCGACGCGGCGGTTAGGATGGCATCCCGATCCTGATGCTCGTCCATCACAATGAACACTTTGCCTTTCTTGCTAGCGGCAAAGGCGTTGATCGTCTGAAGGGACCGGCCCAATGCCGATAGATAAAGACCCTGCGCATTCGAATCCGCCGGTGTTTTGGTTTTTTGAATTCCCTTCCAAAATATCACGCCGCCAGATTTTTCAATTTGATTTAGAAGGCGATTCGTTGCGCTTCTAAGCTCGCGATATTTTGTGACATTGGCGGTGGTAAACAGCGACGCACCTTTTTTCTCCCATAGAGCGGGAGCAACGCCGTCGCGCTTAATTTCAAAATCTAAGAGTTTACATTTCAGCTGATAGAAAAAAGTCGAGAACGCCCGAACGTTCTCAGACGGAAGAATGAACCCGCCAAGCCCGAAAATTGGACTATCGTTATAGCGTGGGTCGTCGCGAGAAACGTAGGGACCGATGTGCCCGAATTCGTCGACATATGCGACGTAGACCATTAGCATCCCCCAAATGCACGAAAACCCGCAATTGCTTGCGGGTCTCGGAATGAGGGCAGCAAGAGCCGCGTCTCAGGCTCCTAACTATGCGTGGGATATCTAATTGTCAATTAAACGCACTGTCGGCTACGGACATCGCCGTCCATAGGCCATGGACACGGATGTCTTGGACCCCTGTGCAGGCATGTCTCACATATATAGGATGAATTAGAATATATAACGATAAGGTCTATATGGTCGAATACCGACTGCCCCGGGTCATGGTTGACCATGCGAAAAAAATTTGCCAGACGCTTGTAAATTTCGGTTTCTCGCTTAAGTGGACCCAAAATGTCACCCGTTGAGGAAAGTACGAGCCTCGTCACAACACACGAACTTAATCGACGGCTGGATGCACGGTGGTCGAAGGCAGTTCTAGCGCAGGGCTACACGGTAATTCCCGCGCTGCTCATAAACGGCCAAGGAAGGCTGGGACTGACGCCGGAAGAATTTAACGTAGTGATTCAGTTGGCATATCATTGGAGAACGGTTGGGAACGATCCATTTCCAACAAAAAAGCGAATAGCTTCGCTGATGGGGAAAAGCGACAAGCAGGTTCAGAGGTACTTTAAAAGCTTAGAACAGAAGGGGTATGTCACCCGACAAGAGCGTTTTAGCCGCAATCGTGGTCAGATGAGCAACAGCTATGATATGTCAGGGCTGGTAGTTCGACTTCGTGAACTGGCTGCGGAAGATCGGGTTCTTTCACGGAATGCCCCTTCTCTGGAAGGCGGCGAATAGGCGAGGCGAGGACATCAGGCATAAATTTATAGGATGCCCGAGCTGACCGGAGAGGGGGCCAAGCGCAAATGCTTGACCCCCCTCGTCTTTATCGATCCCGGTCATAATCGCGACTTTTATCCCGCGCCGGCTGCGGCTTCTCTTTCTCGGCCGCGCGGGCTTCCTTGGCCCGCTGCTGCCAGTAGGCGGCATCCTTCACCGGGGTCGTCGCGGCCTTCGCATTCTCCGCGAACTGCTGGCGCTTCGGATCCTGCGCCTTGGCGCTCGATCCGAAATCCCGCTGCGGATCTGGCGGGCGCTTCTGCGCCGCTCGATCCGCGAACGCCTGCGTCGGGTTCTTGATCTTTGCCGGCGACGTCGCTGGCGTCGGCTTCTGCGCGATCTCCTGCGCCCGCTTCGGTGCCGGCCTCGGCACCTCGCCGGCCGGCGAGGGGGCCGGCTGGGCCTGCGAGATAAACGCGGCCTTGGTCGGCAAGGGCTGTTTCGCCTCGATGCGGCGCGCATCGTCAAACGGCCGTTTCATGGGCTTCTGCTCCTGTGAACGAGTGGCGTCCTGCCACCGTGAACGATAGGGCTTCGCTCGATCGGGCTGGCGATCGCCGCCGCGATCGCGCGGGAGCTGCTGCCATGCCTGCCGGATTTTCCCGCGCTCGAGGTCTTGGCGCTCGATCAACGACGCTCGAGCGCGGTCGAACGCTTGGCGCTGTGCAACTAATGCCGCGCCGCGCTGCTCCTTGATGCCGCGCACCTCGGAATCGAGAACCGACTTAAGCCGCTGCGCCAGTCGCCCGCGGTTCATGTCCTGAACCTCGGCGAACGCCGCGGCGCGGGCCTGCGACGACAGCACGTTGCCGAACGTGGCGGCAAGGGTGCCACGGTTGCCGAGCTGGCCGCTGACGCGCTGATGCGTCGTCGCGTCCAGTGCGTTTCGGATCACGCCGGCAAGGCTCTGCTCGCGAGCCAGGTAGGCGCTTTCCGCCTGCCTAGTCTCGCGGAAGAACTTCGCCCATATCGGCCGGCATTCCGCTTTGTGGCGCTCGGTCGCTTCGCGGATAGCTTTGCCGCTGTCCGTGAAAATTCGATCCCGCGCCGCCTTGTTGCCGGCTGACAGGTCTTTCCACTCCTGCCGGTGCTGGTCCCGCTGTGCCGCGCCAAGGGCTTTCAGGACCGCCACGGGCGATTTGTCGGCCGGCGGCGTCTCTGCCGCCTGCTGGCGCTTCTCGGCCGCGTAGGCCTGTCGCTCGGCCTGCTGCGCGAACTTTTCGCGTAGCTCCCGCTTTTCTTCCCGCTTCGGCGTCAGGATCACCCCGCGCTCGCGCTCGTAAGCGTTCGCCCAATCGGACAATTTCAGCCGGTCATTGCTGGTCGAGAGCATTTTCCCGGTCGCCGGGTCCACGCGATTGACGATCACATGCACATGCGGGTGCTTCTGGTCCTGATGGCACACGATCACCGCTTGATGATGCTCGGCCCCGAGCACCTTCAAGCTGGCGTCGGCCGCGCGGGTCATTTCCGCCCGGTCGAGCGTCCCGGCCTCGTCCGGGTGCCATGCGAGGCTGTAGGCGTAGACATGCGCCGACGACTTGCGGCCTGTCGATTTGACGCCGGCCGCTGCCTTCAGCTCGTCGGCCTGCCGGGCGGTCGCAATCATGATCTCGCGGGCAACGCCGGGATGATCGGTCGCCAGATTGCGGGTTTCGGTCCACGCCACGCGCTCGGCCGTCTCGGGGTGCGCCGATTGCCCCTCCTGCCGCTTGTCGTGCAGGTAGTAGGCAAACGCGCCCCGGAAGCTGTGGCCGGCTTTGGCGATGTCAGGAACCATCGCCTGCCACCTTGGCGACGGCTGACCGGACCTCGGCAAGCACCTGCGGGAAGTCGGGCGGCAAATCCCGGCCGGCATTCACGCGCTTGGCGATCTGGTTGAGGTTCACGCCGGCACGATTCAGCTCGACGAGGGCAACGGCGTCCGCCTGCGCGCGGCGCTGCGGCATCCGTTGACCCAGCACAGCGCGGCGGCAAAACTCGGCGACCGAGACGCCCGCGCGCTCGGCCAGCAGCTCGACGTGGTGACGCTCGGCCGCTGTGACCCGGATGCCGGGCAAGCGGTCGTCGCGGCGCTCATCTGCCGCGAGTGTCGGCCGTCCGATTTTGGGGGCCTCGTCCATCAAATCCGCGCCGTCTTCCTTCCTTCCGGGCCTGCCCGGCAAGCGTTTTTGGGCACCAAAAACATAGCTTGCTACTCTGTGTTACGTAAATCATAATCCAAGCTCTGTTAAGATGGAATTAAGGAACCGTCCGAACCGGAGTCACCATGCCCTACCGCTTTACTGACCCCGCGAAATACGCCTACCGGCCCGGCTCCCTGTTCCTCGGCCTCGACCCCGCCACTAATCGCGAAACGGGCATCCAGACCGAAATTCACGCCATCACGATAGGCGGCGCAGGTGCAGGAAAAGGCTCGTCCCTCCTGATCCCAAACGCGCGTCGTTGGCTGCAAAGTCTGGTGTGCATCGACCCCAAGGGCGAAAACGCCGTAGAGTCTTGGCAGGCTCGTGAAGCCCTCGGCCAAACGGTCGGCGTCCTCGACCCCTTCCATGAAATCCCTGCCGGCAAGATTCCTGATCGACTGCGCGTCTCCGTCAACCTGCTGGCGGACATCGACCCGGAAAGCCCGCGCGCTCGCGCGGCTCTTTCGGCCATCGGCAATGGCCTCGTTGTCAATCACAACAAAGACCATATGGAATGGACGGAAGGCGCTCGCGCGCTGCTCGCCGGCCTCGCCGCCTTCGTCTGCACAATGCCCCCCGAAAGCCGCACTTTCGGCACGTTGCGCACCTTGCTGATGCTACCTAACACTCGGCCTTCGGACGATGAGCGGTCGCCGCTCGAAGAACTCGTAGCTGACATGCTCGCCGCCGATCATGCAAACCTCGGCGCGCTGATCCGGGAAGCCGGCGATACAATCGCAACGGCGCTCAACGCCTCCGATCCGAAGTCGATGGAAAGGCAGTTTCTTGGCGGCGCGAAGCGCGCCACACGCTGGCTCGATGATGCTTCAATATCGGCGGCGCTCGTGCATTCGGACTTCAAAATGTCGGCGCTCAAAACCGGCAAGGCGTCCTTGTTTCTCGTGCTGCCGGCTGACTATCTGGCCGACTATTCCGGGTTCCTGCGTCTGTTTGTGAAGGGCGCTCTCAACGCCATGGGTCAGCCCGGCAACGGCGGACGATGCCTGTTCCTGCTCGATGAATTTTACTCGCTTGGCAAGCTCGACGAGCTGACGGAAGCGGCCGGGCGGATGCGATCCTATGGCGTCCAGCTCTGGCCCTTCATGCAGGGCATCAGCCAACTTTTTGACCTGTACGGCAAAGATGCCGCGCAAACTTTCTTGACCAATGCCGCCGCTCGAATTTTCCTCGGCAACGACAAGGACACGGTGACACTCGACTACATTAGCTACGCGGCCGGCAAGTTGGAGCCGACCGATATCAGGAGTGCGCCACCAACCGCGACCGCGTTAACCCCAAAATCGGCCGCTAGCATCGGATCGGCGCCGACGGCATTCAACCCGGCCACCGGGCGTTTCGAAGTCTCAGCCGACGCGGCCCGCGCGTTCGATACGCAACAGCGGGCCGCTGCTGACGCGCGCATGGTCGAGCATGAGAATGAGCGCACGGCAGCTATGAAAGCAGATGCTGACGCGCGGGCTGATTACGACCATGACATGAAGCGCGTCGGGCAACCACGCCTGACGCCCGACGAGCTGGCGGCGCTGATCGGCAAAGATGAACAAGCCGGCGAGAAAGTCGCACGGTCAATGATCGTTTTCGCCTCTGCTGGCGACGTTCTCAAGCTGACGCCCGCGCCGTATTTCCAGCCCGCGCGGCCCCTGATCCAGCATAAGCCGCAAGCCACCAAAACCGACTACAGCACCCCGACCGCTGCATATCGGCGTTTCGACAGCTATCAGCGCAAGGCTTTCGTGCTCCTCGGCGTAACGCTTGGCTTTTGGCCGGGCTGGGTTCCGCTAGCCATGTGGGGATTTGACCGGCCTGCAGACATTGCCATGTGGGGTTATCCCGATCTGTGCCTCGGGCTTGCTTGTATGGTGGCGGGCGGCTGGATCGGCTGGACGCTGCCGAAACTCATCGAACGCAACGCTTAATTAGCCGGGGACACGCTCTACGCCCGGCACAGTTTCGATGCCGGGTACATCGTCAATGCCCGCAACGCGCCCTAACGCGTATTCATACGCGGCAGCCCAATTGAAGTATTCATATAGTCGCATACTGCGATTTATAGATCATTTTGCATCGGAACGTCAAATATCCTGACCTCAACCGGCACGATCTGCGCCGGCTGCGGGAACCCTTCAAGGGGCGGATTCCACCGCTCGAACGCAGCGCGCGCTGCGGCCTCGGTCGGCCGGAAAGTGCCCCACACTAACGCACCGTCCGGCCGCTCAAGCGCAGCGAAACCCCTGAATTTCCGGGGTTTATTCGTCGGTCGGCCCGTCATCTTCAGCCCGGTCAATGCGCGGCAGGATCACGAATTTACCGGTCAGGCCGATGCCGGCCGGCAGCTCGCAATTGAAGCCGTCTTTTTTGTTCGGGAACGCCACGCCGACGCGCAGCCACTCGGTCTTTACTTCGCCATTGCCGTCCGTATATTCGCGGGCGACAAGGATATTATGTGGTTTTGTCATGTAAAATCCTCCTTTTACCCGCAACAATACCATGAACGGAAGAATATATCCTTAAGACATTCTGAAACCCCTGCTCCCTGTTCGATCCGCGCCGGAGGCGTGATCGAACCCGCGCGGGACGCGCGGCCTTGATGCTCCCCGTCCCGATGCAACCTGCTGGCCATGTAAGGCCCGCGCGGTCACGGCCGGAACGGCCGGGAACCCCTTTAGGGGTTGACCGCATTAGCGGGCTGTCATGGCAGGCTTGCCGGTGAGGGTGGGGAAATCACTCCGGAATTCGTCAAACGCGCTCCACGCCCGCCGTATAGCCGGGAAAGCGGTATAGAAGGCCGTTCGTCGGCTGCCGATCTTGCGGGAACTTTGCCGCTGTCTTCCTCGAAGACAAAGCAAGGCTGATACCCGCAAATGTGGGTTTGTGGTAAAGCGCATTTGTGACTGTCACGCGTATTTGAAACAAGTAACTTGCCGGCCGACTAGGCCGGCTCCATTCTCATTTCGCCATAGAATTAAACCTAGATAGGGATTCAGCCCCTTTGTGGGACTCACGTTCAGCACAGCGGGCGCGCGCCTCGGCCATGCGTATCAGCGCAGCACCTAGCGAGCTGTCTGGATCGACATCGGCAATCGTGCGCTCGATCTCGCTCATGCTGGCGCGCATTGTCTCGATCTCAGTCGCGCGATCCTGCTGGCGCTGCTGCTCGTCGGCCGGCGTGGGCGCAGGGTGGAAATACCGACCTAGCAGCCGGGCAGCTCGGGCAGGCAAAAACAGCCTATAGGCGTTGCTCGTCTGCTGCACCTGCGGCCCCCTGCCCTCGTTGCCGGTCGGCACATAACGCCGAATCCAGTCGAGGAAGCCATGCCGGCGCAACGCCGCCAAGGCCCGGATGATCGTATTGCGGCCGTGACAGAGCTTCGCCGCCAGATAGTCAATCGACGGCTCTAGCCGGCCGCTGCGCCGATCCGCGAGGTTCACAAGGTATTCCAGAAGCTCGACGGCTATCAGGCCGAGCGCGCCGCTTGCGGTGTTCGGCTCCGTGGCACGGCGCTCATGGCGCGTCACCAGCTCAAACTTGCGGGCGGCGGCAACGATCCGGTGCCGGTCCTCCTTCGGGATCGGTCGCCAGAATATACCCTCCTGCCCGCCCGCCCGGTGCGAATTACGCCGCACGGGCTGGTGAGTGCGTTTTACACGGCTGCGGCGCACCCCGGCCGGCAACGGTTGGTCTAGGATTTCTCCTACTGCTGTGAACATGGCTTCTCCTTCGGTCTGGTTGACCGCCGAAGGTTTGGCCGCTCGCGGGCGTACGCAGGGCGCACGAATCCGTGGCAAGATTCCTCTTGCAAACGGTCCGGCTTTTTGGGAGAATTCGACCACCACAGACGAATTCAAGGCCCTCGGCCGAACTATCAGAAGCCCGCCCTTCCGGCGGGTTTTTTGATTTCTGGTCGGTATTCCCTCGCAAAATGGTTGGTGGCCGCGCTCGAATCGCGCCGCCACTAGCCTGTGATGGTGCCTGATGCCGGAATCTCGATCAACGCGGTTTTGTGAAAGCGCGGATTTCTGCGCATTTCAGGATCGGAACACCGCGCAACCAAGGCGTGAGCATTGGCCGTACGGCCGAATCCTGCAATGTGGGTTTGTGGTATCCCGCAAACCCTGATACCCTCACTCAATGATTCTTTCGTTCATCAACCAAAAGGGCGGCGTCGGTAAAACGACCTTGGCAATCAACGTCGCGGCAGCTTTGGCTACTCGCGGCAAGGTATTGTTGATCGACGCCGACGAGCAGGGCAGCGCAACCGCATGGGCATCCCTACGCGAGCAGACCCCTTTTCAGGTGGTCAGCATGGTACGCGCCAACATGGCGCGGGATGCGATCCAGATGGCGGCGAACTTCACCCATACCGTAATCGACGGCCCGCCACGCGCTCGCGATCTCGCCCGCGCCGTCATCATTGCCGCTGATGTGGTGGCGATCCCCATTGAACCCTCCGGCTTGTCAACATGGGCAGCGGGAGAAACCATCAATCAGGTCCGCGAGGCGCAAGCCGTTAAAGATTCCCTCAAATGTGGGTTTGTGGTTTCTCGCAAAATTGGGAAAACTGTCATCGGCCGCGACATCCGGGATATGGCTTCAGCCGAAGGGTTCCCGATCCTGTCCGCCGAAATTCAACAGCGTGTGCCGTTTGCGGAAAGCCTGACGCTCGGCCAGACGATTTTCGAATATGCGCCGGCCTCGGCCGCTGCCATGGAAATCGAGGCGCTTACGGGCGAGATTGTGAACTGGCATGAGCAAAAAGAACTTCGCAGCAGCGCCAAAGCCCGCCGCTCTGTCGGCTGAACAGGAAGCCTACATTTCCAAGGGCAGGGGTAAAGATACCGCGCCGGCCAACAATGAGCCGACCGCGCGGCTGTCGGTCGATCTGCCGCGCTCGATGCATAAGCGATTCAAGATCGCTTGTGAGCAAGCCGATACCAAGATGGTCACAGAACTGCTCGCCTTCATCGAGCGCCGCACGACCGAACTTGAAAGCCGCAAACCCTGATATGTGGGTTTGCGGGAAGGTGGGTCATGCTCTGGCTCACCAAAAGCAATCCCGCTTTCGTCGTGCCCTACCTTCGCATTGAGGGGGCCTAGCACGATCTGCCAGCCGTTCAACGCCTTACGGCGTCCTCCACTGCGTTGCGGCCCTTCGGGTGATCGGCCGTCATATCGTGCTTGAATCGGCCCATGCGAAGGCGGCTCCGAAAGCAGGATATTGCTTCAAGGCTCAACCCGTCCTGCAGGGCAGGGGAAGCGCCGCCAGGGCGACAAGCCCTAGCCGGCGCGGTAGGGCAGGGGCCAAGTATAACGCGGCGGGTCGGCGTCATGCCGGCATGGCGATTTATTGGCATCGGGAAACAAAAAAACCGCGCTCACACATAGCAGGCGGTTTTGACTTGTCCGATGCTGACGGATTGCTTTGAATTCGGTTCCATAATTGGGAATTATGCGATTAACCGTCTCGCGCGCGCGAAGCTGAAGCGGTGACTTTTTTGCCAGTCGTGCGTTGCACGACAAGCGAGGGAATAATGAACGATCAAACGGAAATTATCGAAGCTCTGGGCGTCACTCCGACTTTCAACGCCGCGCAAGAGGCAAGGCGGCGCGTGTCCTTCCTGAAGGACTATCTCGCCGCATCCGGGCTTCAAACTTACGTGTTGGGGATCAGCGGTGGCGTCGATTCCTTGACGGCCGGGATGATGGCCCAAAGGGCCGTGCAAGAACTGCGAGCAGCGTCCTACAACGCGGAATTTGTCGCCGTGCGGCTCCCTTATGGCGAGCAGGCCGACGAACGAGACGCACAGGCCGCCCTAAACGCTATCGAGCCTGACCGCGTCGTCACGGTGAACATTAAAGCTCCCGCTGACGCCATGATGGCGCAGGTTAAGGCCGGCGGCTTCACTCCAGTCGACCGGGCGCAGGAAGATTTTCTGCTCGGCAATATCAAGGCCCGGCAACGGATGATCGCGCAATACACCTTGGCGGGCGGCATGCGCGGACTGGTCATCGGCACGGATCAGGCAGCCGAAGCCCTCATGGGGTTTTTCACAAAATTCGGCGACGGCGCGGCCGACATTTTGCCTCTGGCGGGTCTGAACAAACGCCGGGTGCGCGCGATAGCCGAATACTTCGGAGCGCCCGCAAATCTCGTGTTCAAGGTGCCAACGGCAGACTTGGAATCCGATGCGCCGATGCGGCCCGATGAAGATGCCTATGGCGTGACTTACGATCAGATTGACGATTTTCTTGAAGGCAAACCTATCGAGGAAACTGCACGAGCACGGATTATGCGGGCATATCGCACGACCGCGCATAAGCGGGCGTTGCCGGTCGCCGCCAATGCGCCGGCGCACTCATTTTGACGCGAGCGCTTCAATCACCCGGCATTCCGACACCATGCCCCGGCTGCACTCACTGACCATGCGAGCCAACTCGTCCCGCAAGGAGAGCAGGCGGGCAATTCGGCTTTCGACCGCCTCAAGCTGACCCTGTGCAATCTGGCTCGCCGTCTCGCATGATGCCGCAGGCTGATCCTGCAAGGCCAGCAGCACGCGAATGCTCGTCAGGTCAAACCCGAGATCGCGGGCATGCCGGATAAAGCCTAGCCGTTCGGCGTCGGCCGGGCTGTAGATGCGACGGCCGTTCGTTTGGCGCGTTGCCTTCGGTAAAACCCCGATGCGCTCATAATACCGGATTGTCTCGATGTTCACGCCCGACCGTACGGACAGGTCACCTATCTGCATTTAGGTCTTGCTCCTGTAGTCGCTACAGGTTGTAGCATGGTAGGGCTTAGAATTTCGAGGATCGCCAATGTCCGCAGCCGCAACCGACACAATCCGCTATCACGTCACCGGCATGGACTGCTCGTCCTGCGCCGCCAAGATCGAGGGCGCGGCCCGAAAAGTCGAAGGCGTCAATGATGTGAAGGTGTCGATTGCTTCGCAGATCATGACGC
>NZ_FXBL01000002.1 GCF_900177325.1 Mesorhizobium australicum
TCTACATGTTCCACGCCCACCAGTCGGAGTTCACCGAACTGGGCTGGATGGGAATGTTCGACGTCGTGGAGGCCGTGTCGTGAACGACAGCTCTGCGAACAGCCCCTCCCTGATTACGACGACCTCCGCCAAGACGCCATTCTGGCAGATGGCGATGTGGGTGATCCTGCCGCTCCTCGTCCTCGCGGCCGCGATCTGGTGGCTCATCGCCACCAATCCCATCGCCCGATTCGACAATGGCGCGCCTCCGGTTGAAGCTCTGACGGTCGAGCGGACCATTCTCGATCAGAACGGTCTCCGACTCCTCGTTCGCGCCGGCGGCTCCGAGCCTATGACGATCGCGCAGGTGCAGGTCGACGCGGCCTATTGGGAATTTACCCAGACGCCTGCCGGTCCTATCGCCAGAGGCGACACGGCGTGGGTCAGCCTGCCCTTCCCATGGGTTCTCGGGGAGTCGCATCGGATCACTTTTATCACGAATACGGGGGCGGCCTTCGAGCACCCGATACCGGTTGCGGTCGCCACGCCCGTCGCCACGTCCGGCAATCTGATCTCACAGGCCATTCTGGGGGGCTTCGTCGGCATCCTGCCGGTGGCGGTCGGCCTGATGTTCTATCCCGCTCTGCGCGGCGCCGGTCCAGCGACCATGGATTTCCTGCTGGCGCTCACCGTCGGCCTGCTCGGTTTCCTGATCGTCGACACGCTGGAAGATGCCCTCGAATTCGCCGCGCAGGCGGCCGCCGTCTTCCAGGGCCAGGCGATGGTCGTCCTGACGGCCGCGGCAAGCTTTCTGCTGCTAATGGCGGTGTCACGACGGCAGGGCCGTCCCTCGGGCCTGGCGCTTGCCGGCTATATCGCGCTCGGCATCGGGCTGCACAATCTCGGCGAGGGGCTGGCCATCGGCGCCGCCTTCGCCGCGGGCGCCGCGGGCCTTGGGACGTTTCTCGTGATCGGCTTCACCCTGCACAACATCACCGAAGGCATCGGCATCGCAGCCCCGATCCTGAAAGTACGGCCGCCGCTCCGGACCTTCGCCGCCCTCACGCTGCTGGCGGGAGGACCCGCAGTCGCGGGCATCTGGCTCGGCAGTCTCGCCTATGCGCCGCATTGGTCGGCGCTGGCGCTCGCCATCGGCGCCGGCGCGATCCTGCAGGTGATCGTCGAAGTCGGTGCGTTGCTGGCGCGAAACAGAGGTGGTGTCAGCGCCGCGATCAGCGCTCCGCCGGTATTGGCCGGTCTCGCACTCGGTGTGGCGTTCATGTACCTGACGGCCATGCTGGTGAAGGTCTGACGCTGCGTCCCGCTTGAAGGTCTACGGCAGGCGCGCGGAAGCCTCCGCGTCAGGTCTCGGTGCCGGCATCGTCGAACCGGCAGAAATAGGTCGTCCTGTTCGACCTGCCGTTCGTGGTCGGGACATCGCGCAAGGTCACGGTCACCACAGCGCTGCCCGCTGGTGCGGTAATGGATCCCGCAATGGTGACTGCCGGGTGGTCGTCCGGGGTCAACTCGAATGCCGTCGTATCGCCTATGGTCTGTCCGAGACGAAGAGCGCCGGTGTCGTAGTCGCCCTCGGCCGCGTAGGTCGGCTCCATTCGATTGTCGGAAACGAACAGATAATATTCCATCTCGGACCCGAAGGGAGCACGGCCCCAGAGCCACGCTTCAGCCTTTTCGCGGGACGGCCGGACACGCTGGACCAGTGCCTCGCAACCAGCCGACGACGGCGCTGTGGCCTGATCCGGATACCAGATGAAGATGCCCGTCGGAGCGCCTGCCGTTGCCGGCGATGCGCCAGCCACAAGCATGGCGAGAACAAGACCTCGGGTTGGCTTCAGGCGGTTCGCCATGACATCCCATCACGCGTTTAATCTCCGCCATGACCTCAAAAGTGGCGACGGACCTGCGCCGTCGCAGGCTTTTGCGATAGTCTCAAACGGATTTGACCGGAACATACCCCTATGGGCAAGTTGCGCGGTGTACATTTCGTTCCTTGCGACGACATGCTCTCCCAAGTTCTAAGAACGGGGTCTTGACCCTCTAGCTACTAGAGGTCCTATGACCATACTCCTGCAAAACAGGAGACTAGAACATGGCCGCTGCGGCACGCCAGACCCGTTTCCGGGTAGAAGGCATGGATTGCGCAAGTTGCGCTACAAAGATCGATACGGCGGTACGCCGGATGCCGGATGTCACGGAGGTGAACGTCTCGGTGGTTGCCGGCACGATGACCGTCACGCACGGGGAAAAGCTCGACCTCGACGCACTGGCTCGTAAAGTCGGCAGCCTCGGCTACAAGGCCGCGCCAATAGGGGCGGCCGAAAAGTCCACTGGAAGCAAGCCCGCGCATGGCGACGCCAAGCAGCATGTTCACGGCTCCGATTGCTCGCATGATCATGAAGGCCACGGCCACGATCACGATCGTCAGGGCGATGCTCACGACCAAGATCATGGCCATCATCATGACAAGGGCACGGTCGGGCACGCTCGTCCATCCGACCCAGCGCCATCCAAAAAGCAACCTGATGCTCTCGAGGGTCTGCACGGCCACGATCATGGCCCGCAGGACGGGCCTTGGTGGAAGACGTCCAAGGCGCGGCTGACTATCATCTGCGGCGTCGCGCTCGCGGCAGCATTCGTTCTCGCTCAGTTGATCCCGCAAACGCAGCCCTGGGGCTTCATTGTGGCCATGGCCGTCGGCCTGATCCCGATCGCGCGGCGCGCGCTGTCCGGTGCGATGAACGGCAGCCCGTTTACGATCGAGACGCTGATGACGGTGGCCGCTGTCGGCGCTGTCATCATCAACGCCGCTGAAGAAGCCGCCGTGGTCGTCTTCCTGTTCCTCGTCGGCGAGCTGCTCGAGGGCATTGCGACCGGCCGCGCCCGCGCCAGCATTCGCGCGCTAGCGACGCTGATGCCCAAAACGGCTCTGCTCGAGCGCGACGGCGCGACGCAGACCGTTCCCGCCGAAAGCCTGACGATCGACGCCGTCGTTCTCGTCCGACCCGGCGACCGGGTGCCGGCGGACGGCGTCGTCGTCTCGGGCGAAAGCGCAGTCGACGAGGCGCCGGTGACGGGTGAGTCGGTGCCGAAGCGCAAGGAGACCGGCGACAAGGTCTTCGCTGGCACGGTCAACCATGAAGGCGTGCTTCGCGTCCGCGTCACGGCTACAGCTGCCGACAACACCATTTCCCGCATCATCGCGCTCGTCGAGGAGGCGCAGGAATCGAAAGCGCCAACCGAACGCTTCATCGACCGCTTCTCCAGATACTATACGCCAGGCGTCATGGTGGTCGCGGCGCTGATCGCGATCCTGCCGCCGCTGCTCGCCGGCGCGGAGTGGAACACCTGGATCTACCGCGGCCTCGCGGTGCTGCTGATTGGATGTCCGTGCGCACTCGTCATCTCGACGCCAGCGGCGATCGCCGCCGCCCTTTCCGCCGGAGCGCGGAGGGGGCTCCTGATGAAGGGCGGCGCGGTGTTGGAGAATTTGGGCAAGGTCAACCGCGTCGCCTTCGACAAGACTGGCACGTTGACGGAAGGCAAGCCGAAGGTCACCGACATTGTCGGCATCGCACGCGACGAGCGCGAAACGTTGCGGCTCGCCGCGGCACTCGAAGCCGGATCGAGCCATCCCCTGGCGGTCGCAATCCTGGCGAAGGCCGAGGCTGACAAGGTCGAGGTCGTCGCGGCCTCCGAGGCCGGCGCCGTCGGTGGTAAGGGCGTCGTCGGCACGGTGGATGGGACAAAACTGTTCCTGGCGTCCCCCCGCGCCGCGGCCGAGAAGGTCACGCTCGACGAGTCGCTCTCGGCCCGCATTGCCGCGCTCAACGACGAGGGCAAGACCGTTTCGGTGCTGCTTGCAGCCGACGAGGTGGCTGGCCTGATCGCCATGCGCGATGAGCCGCGGGACGATGCCAGGCAGGGCATCGCGGCGCTTCGCGATCTCGGCGCCGACACGGTGATGCTGACCGGCGACAACCAGCGAACCGCAAAGGCCATCGCTGCCTCGCTCGGCATGGAGGCGCGCGCCGAGCTGATGCCGCAGGACAAGCAGAAGATCGTCGGCGAGATGCGCGCCGAAGGCAGGTTCGTCGCCAAGGTGGGTGATGGCATCAATGATGCCCCGGCGCTTGCCGCTGCCGACATCGGTATCGCTATGGGCAGCGGCACCGACGTCGCGCTGGAAACCGCTGACGCGGCGGTGTTGCACGGGCGAGTCAAGGACGTCGCCAACATGGTGGCGCTGTCGCGCCTCACCATGCGCAATATCTTTCAGAACATCACAATCTCGCTCGGTCTCAAGGCTGTGTTTCTCGTGACCACGGTACTCGGAATAACCGGCCTCTGGCCGGCTATCCTCGCGGATACGGGCGCGACCGTGCTGGTCACTGCAAATGCGATGCGGTTGCTTGCCTGGAAAGGGCTTGGTGACGCGTGATCCGCTTCCGACCACAAATAGAACAGACGGAGAAGCCCATATCGCCTTTCCACTTCACGCTGACGACGACGGCTCGCCGGCGTGATGGCGGCGGTGGCCGGTCGAGCAGGCGCCGACGTACTTCGTCAACGGAAAATCCTTGCGAACGTTGGGACCGCAGCAGTTGATGGATCTGGTTGAGGATGAGGTGAAACGAGTTCGTAAGACCAACTGAGAGTTGCATTAATCGGTGGATCGGTTCCCGTCGCCCGTCGTTGCCGAGGACGCTCCGGCTTGTTGCCGTCCTCTCCTGCGGATGAACGCGTAGGGCACCGCACCCAAGAGGAAAACACCCGCGAACGTCGCGTACACGGCCCAATCATACTGGATTGCAAGCAGAAGCGAAGTAGCCACGCCTAGAACCGCCGTCGGAGGAACATTCCCGATGGATGGCATTCGGAACGGCCGATTGAGATTCGGCTGGGTGAAGCGAAGCACGATAACCGCAGTGTTGATCGTGGCAAAAACCAGCGTGACGCCGAGCGAGGACAGACTGGCGACAAATTCGATTTCGCCGACTGCGGCGAAACCGCACGCCACGGCCAGATAGGCCAGCGCCCCAATCCAGGGGCTTCGGCTCGAGCCCTGCGTCCGAGCAAGTGGCTTCGGCAGGTCGCCGTCTCGCGCCATGCCGAACACGAGTCGGCTTCCGGATATGGATGAACTGAGCACGGCATTGGCGGTTGCGACCAACGCAGCCGTAACAATAATCATCCCGAAAGGTCCGCCCAATTGTCTGGCTGCGTCGGCAAGCGGAGACTGCGAGCCGGCAAGATTGCCTGCATTTACCAAGCTAAGCACACCGAGGATGACGGAGAGGTAGACCACTGTGGTGGCAACGAGCGCTATCATGAACGCGCGCCACAGATCACGGTCGGGACGCTTGGCCTCCTCGGATAGGGAGGCCATGTGTTCATAACCCGAATAGATGAAGAAGAGGATCGCCGCACCCTGCAACACCCCTGCCAGATTATCCGACCAAGCCGTGAAGTCTGGGAGCCCCCGACTTCCCGACGGAATCGCGAACAGCGCGAAACCGATCAGGCACGAGACCTGAAGGACCGTGAGCGTGGCGCTGATGAAGGAAGCCTTGCCGATCCCGGCGATGTTTATGGCGGTGGCAATCGCCATCAGCACCAAAGCGATGACAACTGGGGTGAATGGCAGGAACGTCTGGGCGTAATTGCCGAACGTCAGCGCTACTGTCGCCAAGGTGGCGGCACCATGCACTGCAATGAACAGCCCGACTGTGAAGGCCAGTGCAGGAAAGGCCGGAAACGTCTTGCGTAAGAAATTGTGCTCGGCACCGGCGCCAGGAAGCGCCGACGCTATCTCAGCATAGGAGAGCCCCGAGAACCCGGAGATGATCGCCGCAAGGACAAAGCTCAGCCAAATACCCTCTCCCGCCGCGCCCGCGGCGGGGCCGATTACTGAATATATCCCGGCACCGATGATGGTGCCCACGCCGTAGAGCGACAGCCGAATGAGCCCAAGCGACTTGGTCAGTCCGGTGTGGCTGGCGGCGTGATTTGACATTGGTTGTTCGCGTCCGAACCAAGGGTTCTATGTCTCCTAAATGGGCATGTTAAGCAGCGGTTCCTGCTATGCGTGACGAGGGCTGTGAAGGTGAGGCGTTTGTTAGGTGGAGTGTGCAAATGCAGATCGGTTTGATCTTGCGCCCCTTACGGGATCTCACCGAAGGCGGACACTCCAGGCTGTGTGCGGCGGTCTGCGGCAGGTGGCGGGCACTTCCGTTGTGGCGAACCCTGGTGGGTCTCCACGAAATCGGTAAAGCGCGCAATCAGCATGACCGCCAGCGGTCACGATCATCCAGCGCCGCTGTGCGCCAACGCGGCCTATGTCGCTTACAAGCCAGTCAAGGCGTTTCGTTGCGGATGGACGAGAGCGGATCGGTGCTGGCCAGCCAAGCGATGCCAGTCCGAGTACAGCCGGAGAGGGTGATCCAACGCAGTTATTCCAGCGATGCTGCGAAGCGAGGCGGGGTTGCGGGTTGCCCGGAGACAATGCGGCGGGCGCGCAAGCAGTGCGCCGAGAGCTTGGGTTGACCCTGTAGTGGCTTCAGGGTCTAACTTGACCACCACATGGACTTCGAGATTTCGAACATCGGCATCGTGACGGCAGTCGCGGCGGGAGCGGTTTCGTTCCTGTCCCCTTGCGTGCTGCCACTTGTGCCAGGCTATGTCTCCTACATCGCGGGCAATTCGAGCGGTCAACGCGAAGCGGGCGCCTCGGTCGACAAGCTCGGCGTGGCCTTGCTCAGCCTCTGCTTCATCCTGGGCTTCTCGACAGTCTTCGTTGCGCTGGGCGCGAGTGCCACGGCGGCGAGCCGGCTGCTTCGCGCCTACAGCTACGAAGCTGGTATCGTCGGCGGCGCTCTTGTGATTCTGTTCGGCGTGTTCATGACCGGCTTGGTCAGGCTCCCGTGGCTGGAGCGCGACGTCCGCTACCATGGCAATCTGTCGGGCAGCGGGCCGTTGGGCGCATATCTTCTCGGCCTTGCTTTCGCCTTCGGCTGGACGCCGTGCATCGGACCGATCCTCGGCGCGATCTTGACGGTAAGCGCGGTATCGGCGACCGCAACCGACGGCATCGTCCTGCTTTCGCTCTATTCGCTCGGGCTCGGCATCCCGTTCCTGCTGGCGGCGGCCTTTACGCAGACACTGATGCGAAGCCTAGCGCGCATGCGCCGCGCCGGCCGCATACTCCAGATCGCTGCGGGCGGGATCATGATCCTTATGGGCCTCGCGATGGTGACTGGTCAGATGACATGGTTCGCCTTCTGGCTGCTGGAAAGGTTTCCGGCCTTCGGGAGCATCGGATGAACGGCATGTCTGCCCAGAGCAGCTGGACGCTTCTGTTCCTCGCTTTCGCGGTCGCGCTCGCGTCGAGCCTCGCGGTTCTGTTCGTCGGCGAGGTGATGGGCCAGGTGCCGTGCAATCTGTGCTGGTTCCAGCGGGCGTTCATGTTCCCGCTGGCCATCGTACTTGCCGTCGCGGCGTTCCGGTCGGACGCGAGTGCTTGGATCTATGGCGTGCCGCTCGCAGCCGCCGGCTGGCTGATCGCGAGTTTCCATACGCTGCTCTATCTCGGGATCATCCCGGAGGCGATCCAGCCTTGCACCGCATCCGGGCCGTCCTGCTCGAGCGCCGACATGACCATTCTCGGCGGGGTGCCGCTGCCGGCGCTCTCTCTTCTCGCCTTCAGCGCCATCATTGTTTTTCTGGCTCTCGCACGACGGAGATCCACATCATGAACCGCCGCGCTATCGTTATCGGCACCGTCACGGTCGCCGTCGCCGCTTTTGCCATCGCGGCGGCCTACTATCCGCGGGACACGGGGACCGCTCAGCAGGAGGAGAGCAATCTCGTCCGCGCGCATTCGCCCGTCATCGGCCCGGCCGACGCGCCGGTCACCATCGTTGAATTCCTCGACCCGTCGTGTGAGGCATGCCGGGCGTTCTATCCGATCGTCAAGCAGATCATGGACGCCTTTCCGAACGAGACGCGACTCGTCATCCGCTACGCGGCGCTGCACGAAGGTTCCGACGAAGCTGTGCGTATCCTTGAAGCCGCGCGCCTGCAGGACAGGTTCACGCCTGTGCTGGAGAAGCTGTTCTTCGAACAGCCCCAATGGGCGATCCACGGCGCACCCGACATGGAGAAGGCATGGAGCTTCGCCGGCGATGCCGGGCTTGATGTTGCCAAAGCGCGCGAAGACGCGAAGTCTCCAGAAATCTCAACCGTGCTCGAGCAGGACATGGCCGACGTGAAGGTGGTCAATCTGCAGGGCACGCCGACCTTCTTCGTCAATGGCAAACCGCTGGCCTCCTTCGGCCCGCAGCAGCTCTACGACCTTGTGGCTGCGGAAGTCGCAGCCGCACGCGGCGCTACGCCAAGTCAGTAAGGTCACGCCAGGTTGGGGCCGAAACGATATGCTGCACAATCGCTGCGGCATCGTCGCCAATCCCCATGACAAGCGCAGACGTGCGGTTGCGCTGCCAGGCCGGCCGACATAAGTGGGCCGGGAACGGGCGAGACGCGTCCATGTGCAGCATCTTGCCTTCAGCATCCCTGGCCTCCGGGATGCCGAGCCAGCCGAAGTCGTCGCGGTAGCCGACCGCCCATGTGACCGCATTGACGTCGATGCGGGTTCCGTCGGCAAATGAAGGCAGCCCGTCCTTCTGCCACCACCAGCCGTGGCGCGACATGAACGCCCGTTGCCTTAAGCACGGGCAGGCTTCGTCCGCGATCCGGGAACGGATCGGTTCGACGCATGATACGCCCGAGTAAACTGTCGGACCGCGCCCGTATGGGGTCGAGATTCTTGAGCCACCACCAAACGCTACGACCGAGTATTCGTTCCGGGAAAACCGGCGTGGCTTGCCAACTGAGACGAACTTCGGGGGTGCCGGAGAACTCACCGGTGCAGCCGCGGTGATTCCGGCCCGCTGCTGATGCGCGGAGTGTCTGCACGAGGACACTCAGCCCCGTCGGATTTACGAATAATTTAGGTTAATTTTATCGATCGGAAACCGTCTATTTCGCGCTGAAAAAAGAAAGCTAAAACTTCCGTAAACACGTCGTTAGGCCGTGTCTCAACCCCTTCGGGCACAGCGTCGCAATGAATATTATTGCCAGTTCAGACTCCGCATATTTTCCCTCGGCGCCAAGCCTCTCATCTCAGACCACAACAGCGGTTCAGTCCAGGGCAGTTGGTCCCGATGTTCTCCGGTCACTGGCGATTCTTCTCGTCATGCTGGTGCATCTTCCCGTCGAGGCGACACCGACCTTGCTGGTCGACGTCCGTAAATACGCCTGGCTGGGTGTCGATATCTTTTTTGTTCTGAGCGGGTTTCTCATCGGAACCCAGCTTTTCAAGGAGCTTTCTCGGACCAATGGCGTCGACCTGAAATCCTTCTATCTCCGCCGCGTCTTCCGCATCTTCCCTGCCTTTTTCGCGGTTCTTGGCCTCTATGCAATCTTCCCCATTCTCCGGGACGCACCGACCATGCAGCCGATCTGGAGCTTCGCGACCTTCACCGTGAATTTCAACTTCGATCCCCGTGTTGGCCGCGCCTTTTCGCAAGCATGGTCGCTTTGTGTCGAGGAGCATTTCTATCTCGTTCTGCCTCTCCTCATTTTGCTGATACATCGCTGGATCAGCGTGAGCTGGACGCTTGCAATCGCCGGCGCGATAGTCATCGGGGGGATGACCCTCCGGTACACGCTCTGGGAAAGCCAAGTAGGCACCCTCGTTGACGCTGGCAAGCTGCGGGATGCTTTCGCCGTTTATCTCAGGGACGTGTATTATCCGACATACACCCGGCTGGACGGCCTGATGTTCGGTGTGATGCTTGCTGCGGCGCGTTTTTTCAAGCCGAAACTCTGCCAGCGTTACACGCCTCCACGTGTTGCTATTCCGGTTGGCATCGCATTCATCGTCGCAGCGCTTGCGCTGTTCTCGATCCGAGGGCCGCTTGCAGGAACAAACCTCTTTCTCGTTTTCCAGGCGCAGCTCGGTTCTGTCGTCGGCTTTCCGCTCATCTCAATTGGTATCGCCCTCATACTTGGTGCGATGCTCGATTTGGAGCATGTGTTGAGGCGCTGGCCGGTTCCGGGAACTGTGATGGTCGCCACCTTGTCCTATAGCCTGTATCTCACTCACAAGTCGGTTTTCCATATCGATAGGCTAGTCTTAGGTGAAGAGAACCTTCAGGGAAGCTTCGGCTTCATGGTCTACCTGGTGACCAGCTTTGCCGTCGCAACTGTGCTTTGGCTCTGCGTGGAAAGAACATTCCTCCTGCTCCGGGATCGTGTTCTTTCTCCCGGCAAGTGAGCTGAACTGCCAGCTCCGGGCCACATCCCGAAGCTGGCACAAGTCGCAAGTCTCAGGCGGCGTGTAGGAGGCGATCGGGAATCCGTAAGGGCTTGAAGCCATCAGACATCTGCTGCTCCGGAGTCCCAGGGTGTCCTACCTCGGCGGCGAAACATACTTCAGCCGATCACCAGCGCGTCGAGCCGCCCGTCAGGCACCGGCCAGCCTCTTCAGCTTGGCCAGCACCGTCTCGCGCGGCTCGTGCATGTCCAGCGTGCCGGCGAAACGGCCATCGGCGTCCATCAGAATCACGCCCGCCGTGTGATCCATGGTGTAGCCGCCGCCCTCGGTCGGCACCTTGCGGTAATAGGCGGCGAACGCCTTGACCGCCCTATCCGTCTGCGCCCGATCGCCCCGCAGCGCGATGATACGTTCGTCGAAGGACGTCATGTAGCTGGCAAGCAGGTCCTGCGTGTCGCGTTCGGGGTCGACGGTAATGAAGAGCGGCGTGAGCCTGTCCGCCAACGGACCAAGCTCGCCCATCAGGTCGGTGAGCTCGAACAGCGTCGTCGGGCAGATGTCGGGGCAATGGGTGAAGCCGAAGAAGACCAGATAGGGCTTGCTGGCCAGCTTGGCATTGTTGACCGTCTCGCCCTTGTGCGAAGTCAATTCGAATTGTCCGCCGATGGCGGCCGTTCCGGTCGAAACTGGCTCCTGCTCCCGCCCGGTTCCCGGCAGGATGCCGCTGAAGCCGATCCAGATGCCCGCGACGATCGCGACTGCCACCCAGGTCGCGATCCGGAATATCTTTACGCCGCTCATTGAGGATTGCCGTGGCCGGAATGATCTTCAGCCGCCGGCTTCGATGCACGCATCTGCACCATGAACTCGACATCGACGGAGCCGGCTTTCTCGAAGACGAGCGTGGCTGGGAATTTCTCGCCGTCCTTCAACTGGCGGTTCGGCTTGATGAACATGATGTGCAGCTTCTCCGCCTCGAAATCGACGGTCGCGCCTGGTTCAACTGCAAGGCCCTCCACGGGCCGCATGCTGGCGACGCCATTCTCGACGACAGAGCGATGGATCTCGGCGCGTTCTGCGATAGGTGAAGTCACCTCGATCAGGCGGTCGGTCTCCGTGCCGGTGTTTACCAGCTTCATGTACCCGCCGGCGACGGGTGCCGAGGGTGGGGTCGGACGCGACCAGGGATGGTCGATCTCGATCTGGCCAACCTCGAAGTCATGAGCAGGCGCCGGGCCGACAAGGGCGATGAAGGCGGCGAGCGCCACGGCAAGTCGTGTAATCAATGCTGTTTCCTTCCAGTTATTTTGATGGCCGGTAGCCGAGCAACCTGAGCGCGTTAGCAGTGACGAGCACGGTCGCGCCGGTGTCCGCGAGGATCGCCATCCAGAGCGTCGTCACGCCGAACAGAGTAGTTGCGAGGAATACTGCCTTCAGGCCGAGCGCCAGAGCAATGTTCTGCCAGATGTTGCCGAGCGTCGCCTGCGACAATGCGACCAGATCAGCCACGCCTTCCACACGGTCGCGCAGCAGAGCCGCATCGGCGGTCTCCAGCGCAACATCGGTGCCGCCGCCCATCGACACGCCGACCGAGGCGGCGGCGAGCGCGGGGGCATCGTTGATGCCGTCCCCGACCATGGCCACGGGCCCAGCCTCTTTCAATCTGCCGATCTCGGCGAGCTTAGCGTCGGGCAAAAGCTCGCCCGTGGCTTCGAGGCCCAGCCCGCCGGCGATGGCGCTCGCCGTTCGCTGGTTGTCGCCAGACAGCATCAGGACCTTCATGCCCCGGTCCTTCAGTCGCCGCACGCCTTCCGCCGCGTCGTCGCGCGGTTCGTCGCGCAGCGCGATCAGTCCCTCGATGGTCTTGCCGGCCATCAGCACGACGACCGTCTTGCCTTCGCCTTCGAGCGCCAGGATATGGTCGCGGACATCGGCGGGAATCTCCGTCTCCTCTGCCGCATGGCGCGGTGACCCGACCGAGGCCAAACCGGATCTGAGACGCGCGGTCACCGCCTTGCCGGGCACGGCGATGCCGCCGCCGAAGGTCGCGGGCAGCTCCAATCTGCGTTCCTGCGCTGCCTCGAGGATAGCGATGCCAAGCGGATGGCTGACATTCTTCTCGACAGCGGCAGCCTTGGCGAGCACGTCGTTCTCGGCACCGGACAGCGCAATCACGTCGGTCACCTTGGGATGGCCGCGCGTCAGCGTGCCCGTCTTGTCGAACGCGACGGTGACGACTTTGCCTAGCGTCTCCAAGGCCGCGCCACCCTTGATGAGCAGGCCTTGGCGCGCACCCGCCGCAAGTCCTGATGCGATCGCTGCCGGCGTCGAGATGACCAGCGCGCAGGGGCAGGCGATCAGCAGCGTTGCCAGACCGCGATAGATCCAGGTCATCCAGTCACCGCCGAAGGCAAGCGGCGGGATCACGATGACCAGCGCCCCTACGACCATCGCACCCGGCGTATACCAGCGCGAGAAGCGATCGATCATGCGTGCGGTCGGTGCCTTCGATTCCTGCGCTTCCTCGACCATGTGGATGATGCGGGCAATGGTGTTGTCAGCCGCGACATGGGTGATCCGCACGCGCAGCTCGCCGTTGGCGTTGATCGAGCCGGCATAGACCTTCGCCCCGCTTCTTTGAGGACCGGCACGGACTCGCCCGTTACCGGAGCCTCGTTGACCTCGGAGGATCCTTCCTCCACCGTGCCGTCGGAGGGTATCCGGTCGCCAGGCCGCACCACCACGCGGTCGTCGATCGCAAGGGTCTCGACGGACACGCTTTCCGTTCCGCCCGAAGACGTGACCCGCAGCGCGCTGCGCGGCACGAGGTCGATCAGCGCTTCGATGCCGGCGCGAGCGCGGCCTGCGGCCACCGTCTCCAGAAGCTCACCAACGGCGAACAGGAAGATGACGACGGCGGCTTCCTCAGCCTCGCCGATGGCGACCGCGCCGAGTGCCGCGACCGTCATCAGCGTCTCGATGGTGAAGGGCGAGCCCTCAAGAGCCCCGGCAACCGCCCGACGCGCGAAGGGCACCACGCTGACGAGTGCCGCAGCGGCGTAGAGCCACGTATCCCATTCGGGCAGAAGGAAGCTCACGATGAAGGCTACCGCGAAAAGCGCGCCCGTCATGAACACCAGCCGCGCTTTCGTTCCCTGCCACCAGGGTTCCTTGGCGCGCTTGGTGGGCAGCGCCGGTCTGGCTTCCGGTGCAGATCCGGCCGGCTGATAGCCGAGCGCCCTGATCTTGTCCTTGATGGTGCGCTGCGAGGTCCGGTCCGGATCGACATTCAGTGCGACCGTCCCGGCTGTATAGCTGACATTGATGTCGCTGACGCCCGGCAGCCGCTTCATCGCGGTCTCGATCTTCAGCGCGCAGGCGGCGCAGTCCATGCCTTCGACTTGCAGCTTCAGCGGGTTTGCTGCGGCCATTCTTTTCACCTCGACGTGTTCGACGTGACACACTAGATAAGGCCTGTAGTCACTATAGGGTCAAGCGATGAGCGCGCGAATTCTGACGATCGGCCATCTGGCCCGGGAAACCGACACCAAGGTGGAGACGGTCCGCTTCTACGAGAAATCGGGGCTTCTGCCTGCCCCGGCACGGACCGAGGGCAACTACCGTTCCTATGACAGGTCGCATCTCAGCCGACTGAGCTTCATCCGGCGGGCGCGCGATCTCGGCTTCTCGCTCGATCAGGTCCGGGAGTTATTGGCGCTTTCCGACGACCGCGACCGATCCTGCGCGGCGATCGACGCCATTGCCAAGGAGCACCGCGCGGAGGTCGAGCGCAAGATTGCCGACCTCCAGTCCCTGAAACACGAGCTCGACCGGATGATCGGCCAGTGCGGCTGCGGCATCGTCGCCGATTGCCGCATCATCGAATCCCTGTCGCCCTCGACCGCGGCCTGAGCCTCGGAGGTCCCCCATAGGGGATGCGTCAAGGCATCGCTGCCGGCTTTTGCTCCGCTGACGCCAATCCTGTCACGTTAGGATGAGCTTGGCGCCCGCAATGAAAAGCACAAGGGCGAGAATGTACCTGAGTGCTGTGTCGGGGAGGTAGCGACTGCCCGCGATAGCGCCGATCGTGCCGCCAGCGCCGACCGCGATCAGCCAGATCGGAAGCGCGGACGGCATAGAATCAAGGATCGCATAGGCGCCGGCAAGAGCTGCCGCCGAGTTAATGAGATTGTAGGCAGCCGTCACGGCTGCCGTGCTCCGCACGCTGACCCAGTCTCGGTCTTCTATGGCGAGAAACAGGCTCTGTTCGAGGTCAACCTCGACGTCCCCAAGAACCAGGTAACGGCACTGATCGGACCTTCGGGTTGTGGCAAATCGACATTTCTGCGCTGCCTTAACCGCATGAACGACACAATCGAGATTGCCAGCGTCGCAGGCAAGATCACGCTTGACGGCAATGACATCTACGACCCGTCGATCGACGTCGTGGAACTGCGCGCTCGCGTCGGCATGGTGTTTCAAAAGCCCAATCCGTTTCCGAAGTCGATCTACGAAAACGTTGCTTACGGCCCCAAAATTCATGGCCTTGCCAAGAGCAAGGCGGACTTCGACCGGATCGTGCAATCGAGCCTACAGCGTGCCGCGCTCTGGAACGAGGTCAGGGACCGGTTGCACGAGCCGGGAACGGGCCTGTCGGGTGGCCAGCAGCAGCGCCTCTGCATTGCCCGCGCGATCGCCGTGTCGCCGGAAGTTATTCTCATGGATGAGCCCTGCTCAGCCCTCGATCCGATCGCCACCGCCAAGGTCGAAGAGCTGATCGACGAATTGCGCGAGCACTACACGATCGTCATCGTCACCCATTCCATGCAGCAGGCCGCGCGCGTTTCTCAGCGTACCGCCATGTTCCACTTGGGTTATCTCGTTGAGCAAGGGGCGACGGACAAGATGTTCACCAGCCCCGACGACGAACGCACCCAAGCCTACATCACCGGACGCTTCGGTTGATGAGATCGCTGAGGCATCGAGTGAGGGCCATGACATGAACAACCACACAGTGGCGGCCTTTGACGAGGATCTCGATCATATCGATCGTCTCCTCCGCGAAATGGGGGAACTTGGCGCGACAATGGTTGGCGGGGCGACTGACGCGTTGCTTCAGATCGACCGGGCGCTCAGCCAGCGCGTGATTTCGGACGACGCGATCATGGACGCCAAGCAGCGTGAGCTCGATGATAGGGCAATCACCCTGATCGCAAAGAGGCAACCCATGGCGGACGATCTCCGGTCGGTCGTCGGCGCAATCCGCATGGCGACCGACCTGGAGCGCATCGGCGACCTCGCGAAGAACATTTCGAAGCGGGTGGAGGCCATCGGCCAAGGCCTGGCGCCGCGCCCGCTGTCCAGTTCGATCAACACGATGGCGTCTTTGGTTCTGGCACAGATTTCGGGTGTCGTTTCGCTCTACATTGCGCGTGACGCCAACGGGCTGCAGGCGCTGCGCGCCGACGACCAGAAAGTGGATGTTCAGTACACGTCGGTGTTTCGTGAGCTTCTAACCTACATGATGGAAGACCCACGCAACATCACGCCCTGCACACATCTGCTCTTTTGCGCAAAGAACCTCGAGCGCATCGGCGATCACGTCACCAATATCGCGGAAAATGCCTACTATGTCGTGACGGGTGCGCAACTTCCGGCCTACCGTCCGAAGATGGACGAAACCGTGATTGCGGCATCGTCTTGAGCAAGCCGCCGCGCCGATGATCGCTCCAAGGATCATGGTTGTGGAGGATGAGGAGCCGTTGGGGCTTCTGCTTCGCTACAATCTCGAAGCAGAGGGCTATCTGGTCGAGATCGTAGCCAGAGGTGACGAAGCCGCGATCCGGCTCAAGGAGAATGTGCCTGATCTGCTTGTCCTCGACTGGATGATACCCGCAATTTCAGGCATCGAACTATGTCGGCGTCTGCGCATGCAACCGGAAACCGAGCGCCTGCCGATCATCATGCTGACGGCGCGCGGCGAGGAGACCGATCGCGTGCGCGGCCTGTCGACCGGAGCGGACGACTTTATGGTGAAGCCGTTTTCGACACCGGAATTCGTCGCCCGCGTTCGTGCCCTCTTGCGCCGTGCCCGACCGGAAGTCCTGTCCAGCGTTCTGACCATGAAGGATCTGGTTCTAGACCGGGAGCAGCACCGGGTTTTCCGCAAGGGTCGCCCGTTGCATCTCGGTCCGACGGAATATCGCCTGCTCGAATTCCTGATGATGTCGCCAGGCCGGGTTTTTCCCGCGAGCAGCTGCTCGACAACGTCTGGGGCAACACCGTCTATGTCGACGAGCGAACAATCGACGTGCATGTCGGCCGGTTGCGCAAATCCCTTAACGCGGGACGGTACCCCGATCTGATCCGCACTGTTCGAGGAGCGGGCTATTCCCTTGGGTACGAATAGCCATCGGCAACTAGCATGAGCCGATGGACTTGCTTGCAATTGCGCCGCCGCTCACGTAAGACAATATAAATCTGGATTTGTCGATATATGGATAAGAACGCCGCCCTTTCCGCTCTATCCGGCCTCGGTCAAGACACCCGTCTTGAGATCTTCCGGCTGCTCGTACGGGCCGGCTCCGAAGGTGTGCCTGCCGGCGAAATCGCCTCACGACTGGGGGCCGTTCAGAACACCGTTTCCGCGCACCTGAAGGTACTCGACCATGCGGGTCTCATCCGGTCCGAGCGGGATGGCCGGGTAATTCGCTACAGAGCCGACATGATCGGCTTTCGCGATCTGCTCGCGTATCTGATGGAAGATTGTTGCAACGGCGCGCCGGAACTTTGTCGGCCTGTCATCACGGCTGTCACGTGTAACTGCTAGGAGGAGGCTCCAATGAGCGATCACATTTTCAACGTTCTGTTCATGTGCACGGGCAATTCCGCCCGCTCCATTATCGCCGAAGCAATCCTCAACCGGGTCGGCGCCGGGCGGTTCAAGGCCTTCTCTGCCGGTTCGCATCCCAAAGGCGAAATACATCCTTACGCCGCGCAACTGCTCAAGAGCCTCAACCACGACGTTTCGTCTGCCCGATCAAAGGATTGGAACGAGTTTGCCGCGCCGGGTGCGCCGCAACTCGATTTCGCCTTCACCCTTTGCGACGACGCGGCCAACGAAGCCTGTCCCGTCTGGCCCGGTCAGCCGATGACAGCGCATTGGGGGCTGCCGGATCCTGCCTCAGTGGAAGGCACGGAGGCGGAAAAGCACCTCGCCTTTGCTGACACCTACCGCATGCTCAACAATCGAATCTCGATCTTCATCAGCCTGCCGATGAAGAGCCTGGACAAGCTTGCCCTTCAGAAACGGCTGGACGAGATCGGGCGCGAATTGCCGAAGGCAGGTTAATAGACATCATGCCGGATCTCGCTCGCCGCCTGGTCTCGGAAGCCCTCGGTACCGCGATACTGGTGGCAACTGTTGTCGGCTCCGGCATCATGGCCGACCGGCTGACCGATGACGTGGCCCTGGCACTCCTGGGCAATACGATCCCGACGGGCGCGATTTTAGTGGTCCTGATCACCATACTGGGGCCGCTCTCGGGGGCGCATTTCAATCCGGCTGTGACTATGGTGTTTGCAATCAGGCGCGAGATCGAGCCGAACGCCGCAATCTCCTACATCTTTGCTCAGGTGATCGGAGGCATTGCCGGGACGTTCCTCGCGCACGCAATGTTTGAGCTTCCGATCATCCAGGTTTCGGAAACAGTCCGAAGCGGGTCGGGACAGTGGATTGCCGAAGCGGTCGCGGCGTTCGGTCTTCTGTTCACCATCCTTGCCGGCCGTCAGTTTCGTCCGGAGGCGATTCCATGGCTGGTCGGGCTCTATATCACTGCCGCCTACTGGTTCACGGTGTCGACCTCTTTCGCCAATCCGGCGGTCGCCGTCGCCCGGGCGTTCTCGAACACTTTTGCCGGCATTCGCCCAGGGGATCTCCCCGGCTTCATCGCGGGGGAAGTTATGGGCGCGTTGCTGGCGATGATCCTTGCCGGCTGGCTGCTCGCCGAACCCAAAGCAGCCGCGCAACCAACCAGCTCGAAATTGAAAGCTGCTGAATGACCATCACGATCTACCACAATCCCGAATGCGGCACCTCACGCAACACGCTCGCCATGATCCGCCAGTCCGGTGAAGAGCCGGAGGTCATCGAATATCTTAAAACGCCGCCGTCTCGCGAAAAACTCATCGAACTGATCGGCGCTATGGGGATCACGCCGCGAGAGCTTCTGCGCGAGAAGGGAACGCCCTATGGCGAACTCGGGCTTGGCGACCCCAAATGGACCGACGATGAATTGCTCGGCTTCATGCTTGCCCACCCGATCCTGATCAACCGGCCGGTCGTCGTCACCCCGCTTGCCGCCAGGCTTTGCCGGCCTTCGGAAGCGGTTCTCGACATCCTGCCGAATCCCGACATCGGACCTTTCACCAAGGACGATGGCGAAGTGGTCATCGACGCGCAGGGCCGCCGCGTTCTCTGACGAAGTTTATGGATATTTCTATAATTTTCGAAATTGTGGTTGACCGTTCGGATGCAGCTACCTACGTTATTTCGAGAAATCTCGAAATATATGGCGCGTTATCAAGGCCACAAAAGCAGCGCGAGTAGCCATGTCGAATGCAGAAATTCATGCAGCGGAAACGCTCCCCAATCTGATCGAGGAGCATTTCCTCCCAATCGACGAGCAGTCCCTGTTCGAGACGCTGCCCTCTCGCCATCCGCCGCGCGTGCTGATGCTTTATGGGTCGTTGCGGGAGCGTTCCTACTCCCGTCTCGTCACCGAAGAGGCCGCGCGGATATTGCGGCGGTTCGGCGCAGAGGTCCGCATCTTTAACCCTTCAGGACTACCCTTGCCGGATTCGACAGGCGCGGATCACCCCAAGGTGAAAGAACTTCGTGACCTTTCACTGTGGTCGGAGGCTCACGTCTGGTGTTCGCCGGAGCGCCACGGATCGATGACCGGCATCATGAAGGCCCAGATCGACTGGCTGCCGCTTTCGCAAGGCGGTGTGCGCCCTACACAGGGGCGGACACTTGCGGTCATGCAGGTGTCCGGCGGCTCGCAGAGCTTCAATGCGGTCAATCAGCTGCGTGTACTCGGTCGCTGGATGCGGATGTTTACGATCCCCAACCAATCCTCGGTTGCAAAAGCCTTCGCCGAATTCGACGAAGCTGGGCGGATGCAGCCATCGCCCTACTACGATCGCATCGTGGACGTGATGGAGGAACTGATGAAGTTTACACTCCTCCTGCGGGATCGCTCCGCTTATCTCACCGACCGCTATTCCGAACGCGTCGAAAGCGCCGAGCATGTCGCTAAGCGTGTCAATCAGCGATCGATTTGAGGGTCATTTCGATGATGATCGAAATTGCGTTGACGGCCCGAGAACCTTGGCCTAACGTATTTCGATGAAACTCGAAAAAGCCGCAAAGCAACTCGAAGCGCTCGGCAATACGACAAGGCTTGAACTCTATCGGGTTCTCGTACGTGCCGGCGACGCGGGTCGCCCCGTCGGATATCTTCAGGAGAAGCTCGGCATAGCCGCCTCGACGCTGTCGCATCACTTGCACCGGCTTATCCTGACGGGGCTGGTGACCCAAGAGCGTCAGGCGACAACGCTCATTTGCCGTGCCAACTATCCTGTCATGCAGGATTTGCTGGGCTTCCTGGCGGATGAATGCTGCGCCGACGCCGGCTGTGCCGGAAGCTCCGTCGAACCAGAAGCAGCGGCATGAGTTTTTTTGCCGTTTAATTCGATATTACTAGAATTAATAAAGGAGCAGATCATGACAGAAACAGCGCTCCCCGTCGCGGTGATCGGTGGCGGACCCGTAGGCCTGGCTGCTGCAGCACATCTGCGCTCTCGAGGTCTGCCAGTTAAGGTCTATGAAGCAGGGACCTCGGTCGGGACGAATATCCGCGATTGGGGCCATGTCCGGGTGTTCACGCCCTGGCGCTACTGTGTCGATCCCGCGGCCACGAAGCTGCTTGAGCGCCAGGGCTGGCGCCTGCCGTCGGCTGATGTCTTTCCGACTGGAAGCGACATCGTTGCCAATTACCTCGAACCGCTCGCGGCCACGCCGGAACTCGCCGAAGTGGTCGAAACGGGCGCTCGCGTCACTGCGATCTCCCGGCAGGGGCTCGACAAGGTTGTAAATCGCGGACGCGAACAACGTCCCTTCGTCCTTCTGGTCAAAACGGCGGAGGGGGTGCGTCGCGAGCTGGCAAAGGCCGTGATCGATGCCTCCGGCACCTGGGCAAATCCCAATCCTCTTGGGGCAAGCGGATTGCCGGCCACGGGCGAGGCAGAGTTCGTGGATCGAATTGCTTACGGCATTCCTGAGGTGCTCGGCCGGGATCGCGCGCTTTATGCCGGAAAGGCAACGCTTGTCGTGGGCGCGGGGCACTCGGCAGCAAATGCTTTGCTGGATCTCGTCCGTCTGGCGAAAACCGATCCGGCTACAAGGGCAATTTGGGCGACACGCAGCACCAACCTTGTTCGCATCTATGGCGGTGGTGATGCTGACCAGTTGCCGGCGCGTGGCGAACTCGGCGCGGAGACACGAAATCTTGTCGAGAGCGGGCAAGTCCCGCTGTTATCCGGTTTCGCGATCACAAGCATCCAAGAGGTGGAAGGCAGGATTGTGGTGGGCGGCGAGACGGCCGAAGGACCGCGGACGATCGGCCCCGTCGACCGGATCATCGCCGCGACGGGACAGCGCCCTGATCTGTTGCTCACGCGCGAGCTGCGGCTTGACCTCGATCCCTGGTTGGAAAGCACCAGGGCGCTCGGGCCACTTATCGATCCGAACGAACATTCCTGCGGCTCCGTGCCGCCGCATGGCCATCGTGAACTCACCCATCTTGAACCGGGTTTCTTCACGGTCGGCATCAAGAGTTATGGCCGCGCGCCGACTTTCCTTCTCCTCACAGGTTACGAGCAAGTTCGCTCTATTGCCGCTGCACTTGCCGGCGACAGGGCGGCTGCCGACAACGTTCAACTCGTCCTGCCGGAGACCGGCGTCTGCACCACAACATTCTCGGTGGAAGGTGCCGAAGGGGTGGGATGTTGTGGTGGTCCTGCCCCAAAAGCCGCCGATGCCTGCTGTCTCGCGGATTCAGTGGCCAAGGGCGAAGGCAATATTGGATGCGGCTGCGGGGTCGCAGCGTGACTGTGGCTGCCACGGATCCGTTTTCCGCAACCGAAAAGGCTCCACGTCTGCGCAGCATCATTCCCGTTCTCGGCGTGACGCAGATCCTCGCCTGGGGCTCGTCGTATTATCTCCTCGCCGTGCTGGCCAAACCAATCGCCGGTGATACCGGCTGGTCGTTAGCGTGGATCGTTGGTGGCCTGTCGCTTGGTCTGCTTGTCGCTGGCATCGTTTCGCCGCGGGTCGGCGATAGCATCCAGCGTTTTGGCGGTCGTCTTGTCCTGGCTACGAGCGCTGTCTTTCTTGCTCTTGGACTCATCGGACTGGCGTTGTCGCCCAACCTGCCGCTCTACATTGTCTCTTGGCTGGTGCTTGGCGTCGGCATGGGTGCCGGCCTCTACGACGCCGCCTTCGCGACGCTCGGGCGTCTTTATGGCCAACGAGCGCGCACAGCCATCGCGACCCTCACCCTGTTCGGCGGCTTTGCTAGTACCGTCTGCTGGCCGCTCTCGGCCATGCTTGTTTCCGAATTTGGCTGGCGTAACGCGTGCCTGATCTATGCTGCCATACACCTCGCTATCCTGTTGCCGCTATACATCTTCGCTCTTCCCAAGGAGCGGAAGCGGGACATCTACGGAAACATACCTGCTACACTTGAAGAAGGCAGCGCGGTCAGTGGGCGGATGCCCACAGGATCGAGATTGTTGTTCGTACTGATCGCTCTGGTCATCACCGTCAGCTCGATGATCTCCGCGCTGATCTCCGTCCATCTTTTGACCATCCTGCAGGCGCGTGAAATTGCCCTTGCAGCCGCAGTCGCGCTTGGCGCGGTAGTGGGTCCTGCGCAGGTCGGAGCCCGCGCCATCGAAATGGCGATCAGCCGGTTCCATCATCCGATCTGGACGAAGCTCGCTTCGACCGTTTTCGTCGCAACGGGCGTCGGGTTGCTTTGGTCAGAATTCCCGATCATTGCGGCCGCGCTAATTTTCTATGGTGCGGGCATCGGCATCGAGTCGATCGCGCGCGGCACGCTGCCGCTCGCCGTGTTCGGCGAGCACCCTTACGCCTCGATCATGGGCCGGATCGCCATGCCGAGCTTGGTCATGCAGGCAGCCTCGCCGTCGCTCGGTGCGCTGCTGATCGATGTTTTCGGGGCTGACGGTGCACTTGCTGCGTTGCTTGCGATCGCCGTCGTCAATGTGGCGCTGGTGTCGGCCCTCTACCTGATCTTGCTGACGCACGGGCACGTCTAGCGCTCATGACGCGTCAGTAGGCGTCGAAGAGCGCGGATCGATCAGCACTCGCAACTAGGCCCGCGTCGGTCGTGGCGACTCCACCCGGAGGGCGCTCAATCGCCGTCGGCGAGCTCGGTTTGCGCAAGACGACGAGGAGGGGACGCTATCTGGCGTGGGGGATCAGGAGGGACTCACTGAAGCCGTATTCCTCTGGCACGTGATAACTCCCCTGTCGGGAACCGGCAGTAGACATGGTGAATTACACGTGGGCCATTTGTCGCCGGGTTCCGAAGCGCTGGTCTGTTAAGGAGTTTTGACTATAGAGTGTGGCAGGCGTCGATTTGCCATGATCGCGCTGGTGGGGGCTAGGGAAGGTCATTGCAATGGCATCGGCACAACAACTCATCGGGCTCGTGAAGAGCCACGCCGAAGGTGATGAGGGGCGATTTTTCGACCTCGCCATGCAGCTTGCTGCAGCTGAGGAACAGAAGGGTCATGCCCGGCTGCATTGTCAGCCGAAGGAGGCCGTACTATGACTCTGCACCAATCGTTGCTTGCTGAGGCCATTGCCCTGACTTTCAAACAGGCCCTGCGCGAACGAGAGTTCAAAGTTGCGGAGCTGATCCTGAAAGCCTTGGAACGCCTGAATGCCAGCTGCCCTTGCGAGGAGGTGCTCACAGAAGCCGTTCTACTGATCGACGATGGCTCGCGACGTCGGCCGAAGCGCTCGGCACATTGACCCGCTGCGAGCAAGAAGGACGGCACCTCAGCCATGGTGGTGCTCCGCCCCTCCGCCACAGCCGCTCGACAGATTCCACACCTCAACGAGCTTCTCGCCGCTGAAGCGGCGCTCGCGGATCAGGAACTTGCCGAGTCCGCCATAGACGCGCCAGCGCCAGCATTGGCAACAGCACGGCCCCTTCTCGTCCGAGTTGTCCATCGCATATTGGTAGGCCTCCTGCTCGTCGGGCGAGAGAGCCACGTCGAAATAGCTCATCGCCTTTTGCGCGGCACCCGCAGCGATGTCGTATGGGTCCGGCGGGATCTCTGGGATGGAGGCATATTTCTTGAGCGCCTCCATCTGCTCGCCATAGCGATGCCTGTCCATGGGCGAGCAGCAGGAGCCTTGCAGCCGCGCCACCGTCGACATCTTGGCGATTGAATCGGTGAACGCGGGCGAGCAGGTGCTGTTGCCGTGCTTGCTCAGGAACTCGAAGCGCTCGTCGAGGGTCTGCTGCCCGGCAGCCTCGGCAAGCCGGGGCATGCCCGAGTTCAGTGCGAAGAAACCCAGTGCGATCGAAAACTCTCTGCGGGAAAGATTGCATCCGCATCCCACGTGCCTGGTCAGTTTCATGCTCCTTTCTTCAGCCGATGCGCGTGAACATCGGGAAGTTCTCCAGCAGCCAGAACGAAAAAGCCGACATCTGCCCGGTGATCATCGCGAGGCCCATGACCACCATGATCCCGCCGGCGGCGAACTGCAGCATCCAGCCCGCTCGGCGCATCGCTTTCAGCCGCCTGGCAAGACCGTCGCTGAACAGGGCGGCGAGCAGGAACGATATGCCAAGGCCGAGCGAATAAATGGCAAGCAACGCAATACCCTGGCCGACAGTGGCAGATGCCGCGCCGACCGTCAGGATCGCGCCAAGGATCGGCCCGATGCACGGAGTCCAGCCGAAGGCGAAAGCAAGCCCGAGAACATAGGCCGATGCCGCATGTCCGCCCGGCAGGTTCGTGTGAAGCCGCATCTCGCGCATCATCCAGGACGGACGAAGGAGGCCGGTGAGGAACAGCCCGAACAGGATGACGATCGCACCGCCGACAAGATTGAGCTCGACGCGGTAGTTGAGAAGCATTTGACCCAGCGCCGTCGCGCTTGCTCCGAGGGCAATGAATACCGTCGAGAATCCGAGCACGAAGCAGAGGCTGAGACCCATTGCCGGCAAGCTCAGCGCGAACGTGCTATCGGTCGCCACGGCGGTTGGTTTCCGGCCGGCGACATAGGATACGTATCCCGGAACGAGCGGCAGTACGCAGGGCGACAGGAACGAGAGGATGCCTGCCACGAAGGCAGTAAGCACGCCGATGTTGGAAATCTCGAGCATTCCTAAGACCAGTTCCTTTTACACATCCGATACTATTTCGCCTGCTCGATAAGCTGCGTCAGGGTCGCGAGGGGCACGGCGCCGCCCAAAATTTGATCGCCCGCGATAAATACCGGCGTGCCGGTGATGCCGAGATCCTGGGCAAGCTGCAGATTGCGATCGACGGTGTCCCGGATCGCGGTACCTTCCATATCCGTCTTCAGCCGCTCGACATCGAGACCCACGTTCGCAGCGACCTTGAGAACGACCGCCTCGGTGATCCTGCTCTTCACCTCGAAAAGAGCCTTGTGAAATTTTGCGTAGCCTCCCTGCAGGTTCGCGGCGAGCGCCGCTTTGGCGGCGAAAACGGAATCCGGGCCGAGGATCGGAAATTCCTTGTAGGCGATCCGCAGTTGCGGGTCGGCAGCCACGGCCTGCTCCATCACCGGCATCATCTGGCGGCAATAAGGGCAGTTGTAGTCGAAAAACTCGACCAACGTGACGCTACCCTCGACATTGCCGCCAACCGGGCTCGCAGGATCGCGAAAGATTTCCTCCGCACGCGCCGTCAATGCTGCCTTGGCGGCATCCTCCTGGGCCTGCTTCTGGCGCGCGTCATAGGCCTGCAGTGCTTCGACCACGGCTTCGGGATGAGCGAGGAGGTAGTCGCGAACCCGCTGCTCGAACTCTTCCTTAGGCATGCTGTCCGCGATCGACTGCTGCTGCCCAGCGAAAAGGCTCAGCAGGAGGGCGAGTGCGAACCAGATAACTGTTCGCGGATGTGTGCGTCTGCTTTTCATGGAGTGCTCCTCGAGATTTTGACTTATCCAGCTTCCGTGCTCCGGCGGGTCGATCGGCCGAACTGCCCGTCACCCACTCCACAGCCAGTCCCACCAACTCCGCATACCGTGCTCGTGAGGGTGTCCGACATCGTTGGTGAGCGCGTTGACAAAAGTGACGAGGTTGACGGGATCGTAGTTGAGACCGTGGAAATTCGCCTTCCATCGGCCGTCCTTGTCGATGACGTGCGTGACGATGCCGTGCATCTGCAGGCCGTCGTCGGTCTTACTGAACTTGTGGCCGAAGGCTTCCGCCAGCTTGCGAGTTGTGTCCTCCGGCTGATCCGGCGTCGTGGTCAGGAACAGCCAGTTCGCAATGTCGAGTCCATGCCCGGTCGCGTAATCGCTTAGAACCTGGGGCGTGTCGTTCGACGGATCGGTCGTGATTGTCACGAACCTTACCCGGTCCTTCATGGGCGTATCGTTTACCATCGCCTTGATCTGCGCGAGCCGCTCGGTGTGCAGTGGGCAGACGTCGGGGCAGGACGTGTAGATAAAATGCAGGATCAAGATCTTGCCGCGAAGGTCCGCCAGCTGGATCGCACGGCCATCGGATGATCGCAGCTTGAAATCCAGCGCCGGCTTGTCGATGACCTGGAAATACTTCTCCTTGTCGCCGAGCATCGCGTCGACTTCGTCGAGCGAGTGGGCTTGCGCCACGGGTGCGACTGCCGCCATCAGCGCAAGGATGGCGATCCAGATGGTGAAGAGGCGCATCAAACCTCCGAGCGTGGCGGGCCTACCGAGGGGCGCACCGATTTCACTTCAATCACGGCTTGGTCGCAGTTCCCTGGAATTAGGTTCAGCCGGCCCGACCTGCTCGACAGACTCTTTCGATACAGCGTCGGCCGAGCACTGCTTGCCGGCCATCCGGCTCGCGCAAAGGCTGAGCGCGCACATCGCGGCACAGGGCAGAACTGCGAGAATGAGCGGCGCGATTCCGCCGGCCACCAGCCAACCCCAGCCGAACGCAAGACCGGCGACGGAGATGACGGCGGCCAGCACGGCCGGACCGCGCCAGCCGCGAAGGTGGTAGCGAATGGCATGGGAAATATCGCGGCCGAGCGAAGTATCTGACGTTCGGAAGAGTTTTGCTGTGGTCATGTCTCACTCCTTTATTTGGTAGCGATGCGATCGCGGATGAACGCCACGACCTCGGGAGAGTCCCATTCGGCCGGGCCGATCACCCGGCCGATCTCACGCCCCTCACGGTCGATCAGAAGCGTGAGCGGCAAGCCGACGGCGCCGAGGGCGAACATCGCCTTGCTTGACGTGTCGATGTTGAGGGCGAGGTGCTTGACGCCGATCTCGTCAAAGAACTTCCTCACGACTTCCGGTCCCTTGCGATCCACCGACAGCGCGACGACCTCGAAATCCACACCGCCAAGTTCAGCCTGCAGCCGGTCGAGCGTCGGCATCTCCTTGCGGTACGGGGCGCACCACGTCGCCCAGATGTTGAGCAGCACGATCTTTCCCGAAAAATCTGCGAGCGTTTTTGGCTGTCCGTCAGCATTCTGGAACGAGATTTCCGGCACCGGCTGCGGCGTGGCATGGCTGGCAAAGTTGGCCGGAGGCTCGGTGGCTGACGCCTGGATCAAAGCGAGCAACATACCGAACAAAGCGAGAGCCAACGTCTTCATGGCTGCCGTTCCTTTGCTTCGATCCTCAGGCGCTCGACGAGCGGCAGAATGGTCTCGTTGAGTTCCTGTTCCGACACCGCGCCGATGCGTTTGTAAACAATGTGTCCATCGGCACTCACCACGAAAGTTTCCGGCACGCCGTAGACTCCCCAGTCGATGGCGACGCGACCGTTCAGGCCTGCGCCGGTCCGCGTGTAGGGGTCGCCCATCGTGTCGAGCCATTGCGCGGCATCGTCGGGTCGGTCTTTATAGTTGAGCCCATGCAACGGCACCTTTCCGCTCGCCGCCAATTGCATGAATACGGGATGTTCCTCGCGGCAGGCGACGCACCAGGAAGCGAAGACGTTGACCAGCGAGACTTCGTGACGGAGGTCGCCGCTCGACAACCCCAGTGTGCGGCCCTTGACCGGCGGCAGGCTGAACTCCGGGACGGCCTTGCCGATCAGCGCCGAGGGAATGTCGGCTGCGTTGCGCGTAAGCCCCCATCCTAGCAGGCCTGCAAGCACGGCGAAAAACGTCACCGGCAAGAGGACGACCAGTCGGCGCCCGACGACGCGGTTGACGGCTGTCGGTTCCACATCAGCTTGAATCTTGCCGCCGGTGGTCATCGGACGCCCATACGAGTGGACCAGCGCCCGGTCAGCACGTACCGGCCGAAGGCCGCGATCGCGAGCAACAGGAGCACCGCGACGAGGGGCAGGCCTATAGACAGGATACCCATCGCGAGCCAGGCATTGAAGCCGCACTCGAAGATGTCTTTACCCATCATCGCGTCCTCATTCGGTTGAGTAGACGGCAGGTGCCTTGCCGTCCTTGGTGACTTCGTAAATCGTGAACGGCTCGGTTTTCCCGCCGGCTATGCCGGGAGAGCCCATCGGCATGCCGGGGAGAGCGATGCCGGCGATGTCGGGGCGCTCGGAGAGCAGCTTTTGAACAGCCTTCACGGGAACGTGCCCATCGACGACATGGCCGTCGATGAACATCGTATGACAGCCCTGGAAGTTCGCGGGGACGCCCGCCTTGCTGCTGATCCAGGCGAGGTCAATCGTCAGCTTGACCTCGATTTCGAAGCCGTTCTTCCGGAGATAGTGGGCGTAACCGTCACAGCAGTTGCACTGCGGGTTCTTCACAGAGCGTCGCCTTGTGCGCCTCCTCGGACTGGGCAGACGAGAGCCCTGCGCGCGCGCCGGCTCAGCAGTGAGGCGGATTTCCTGAGGCGCCGCACCTCGCGCCGGCACCGACCGCAGCGGTGCCGCATGCGCCAGTCCGGCTCCCGCCAGAAGCAGGCTCCAGCGCGACACGGGATAGCTGAAATCAATACTCACGTTCGACCCTTCCGATCATCGTGGATGCGGAACGCGCCGTCGGCCTTCGACTCTCGGGAACACTCCTCCGATCAGGAAGAGTGCAAAGACGCGTTCTTTCGCTCGGCTAAGCTGCGTCAGGCAGCAGCCGGAGCGTCAGACGATGTCGGTGGTTCGGGGAGGACCGGGATTAGCAGGCGGCTCTGTGCCGTGAAGCGACGGATAGAGCACCGTGAAGAAGATCGGCACTTCACCGATCGCCATGGGCTCTGCCTGCGGAAGTACGGCAAGGACCGGAGTTACGCAGCCGCTGATGCAGATCATAGCTTTGCCGCTGCCGCCGTCCGCCGGCAGACACGCCTTGCAGTCGCCATTGCCCATCGCGCTCATATCGAACGCCATTTTTGCCGCCATGTCGGAAGCCTGGACATAAGACGAAGCGATTCCTGCCGTCACGAATATGGCGAGGAACAAAACGAAGACTTGTCGAACCGACCAGTGTCTCATAGCTGACCAAAGATCGCCTTAAACTGTGCCGAAAACAAGTCTGCTTGAGTGCATTGCAACTTCACGTCATCGTCATCGGAAGATTGTGGAAACGACGTTCGTCGGGACGCAATTTTGCGGGCTCCGCTGGTTTGGATAGGTTGCTATGCATGGTGTCCACTATTCTGCCGCGAGCTTGAGTTCGCCCGGCATCGTCTGAGGTTGGCTCTCGGCCACAGCCCGTTCGGGCAGTCGCCAACCCTTCACGATGCCGTAGACCGCCGGGATCACGACGAGCGTCAAAATCGTCGAGGAGATCATGCCGCCGATCATCGGCACGGCGATGCGCTGCATGACTTCGGAGCCGGTACCGGTGCTCCACAGGATCGGCAACAATCCGGCCATGATGGCGACGACCGTCATCATCTTCGGCCGAACACGCTCGACCGCGCCGACCATGATCGCCTTGTGCAGATCGGCCCTGGTCAGATGCCTTCGATGATGCTCGGCTTGCTCCTTTGTTTCGTTCCATGCGTTCTCGAGATAGATCAGCATGATGACTCCGGTCTCCGCCGCAACCCCCGCCAGCGCGATGAAGCCGACGGCGACCGCGACAGAAGTGTTGAAGCCAAGCCACCACATCATCCAGATGCCGCCGACCAGCGCGAACGGCAGCGACAGCATGACGATAAGCGTCTCTGTGAGCGCCCTGAAGTTGAGGTAGAGCAGCAGGAAGATCAGCGCCAGCGTCAGCGGCACGACGATCTTCAGGCGCGCCTCGGCGCGCTGCAGATACTCGAACTGCCCGCTCCAGGCGACGGAATACCCCGGAGGCAATTTGACCTCGGCGGCGACCGCCTGTTGTGCCTCGCTGACATAGCCGCCAAGGTCTCGTCCGGCGATGTCGACGAAGATGTAAACCGCGAGCTGCCCGTTCTCGGTGCGGATCGAGGTCGCGCCGCGTGTCAGTTCGACCTTGGCGACCTCGCCGAGCGGGACGGAGCCGCCATCCGGCAGCGCGATCTGCACTTCGCGCGCGATTGCGTCGGGATCGCTACGGGAGGCCCGTGGATAGCGGATTGCGACGCCATACCTTTCGCGGCCCTCGACCGTCGAGGTGATCGTTTCGGCGCCGAGCGCCATCGAGATCACGTCCTGGACGTCACCGATGGACAGGCCGTAGCGGCCAAGCGCCATGCGATCTGGCACGATGTCGAGGTAATAGCCGCCAATCACCCGCTCGGCATAGGCGCTGGACGTGCCGGGCACCGCCCTGAGCACCGCCTCGATCTGACGTGCGACCTTTTCCATCTCGGAAAGATCGGTGCCATAGACCTTCACGCCGACTGGCGTGCGAATGCCGGTCGACAGCATGTCGATGCGCGCGCGGATCGGCATCGTCCACGCGTTCGAGACGCCGGGAAACTGTAGCGCCGCGTCCATCTCGGCCTTCAGGCTGTCCGTCGTCACGCCCGGCCGCCACTCCGATTTCGGCTTGAGATTGATGATCGTCTCGAACATCTCCGTCGGCGCCGGGTCGGTCGCGGTCTGTGCGCGTCCTGCCTTGCCGAAGACGGACTCGACTTCAGGGAACGACTTGATGATGCGGTCCTGCATCTGCATCAGTTCGGCGGCCTTGGTCACCGACAGGCCCGGCAAAGTCGTTGGCATGTACATCAGCGTGCCCTCATCGAGATTCGGCATGAACTCGCTGCCGAGCTGGCGCGCCGGCCAGACGGTCGCGACCAAAGCGGCGATGGCGAGCAGGATCGTGAAAGTCTTGGCTTTCAGCACACCTGATATGATCGGCCGATAGAGACCGATCAGCAGCCGGTTAAGCGGGTTCTTGTGCTCCGGAATGATCCGGCCGCGCACGAACACGACCATCAAAGCCGGCACCAGCGTCACCGACAGCAGCGCCGCCGCTGCCATCGCGAATGTCTTGGTGAAGGCGAGCGGCCCGAACAGCCTGCCTTCCTGGCTTTCCAGCGTGAAGATTGGCAGGAACGAAACCGTGATGATCAGCAGGCTGAAGAACAGCGCGGGTCCAACCTCGGCTGCGGCATCGATTAGCACCTGGATGCGTGGCTTTTCGGGGTGCGCCCGTTCAAGATGTTTATGGGCATTCTCGATCATGACGATCGCGGCGTCGATCATTGCGCCGATTGCGATCGCGATGCCGCCGAGGCTCATGATGTTGGACCCCAGCCCGAGCACCTTCATGGCTGCGAAGGCCATGAGGATGCCGACCGGCAGCATGATGATGGCGACCAGCGCGCTTCTCACGTGCAGCAGGAAGACGATCGTGACCAGCGCCACGACGATGCTCTCCTCGACCAGCGTCGACTTCAGCGTTTCGATCGCGGCGTCGATCAGCTTCGAGCGGTCGTAGACCGGAACGATCTCGGTATCCTCGGGCAGGCTTTTGCCGATCTCGGCGAGCTTCTCTTTGGCATTGTCGATGACGGTCAGCGCATTGGCGCCGACGCGCTGCAGCACGATGCCGCTCGCGACCTCGCCCTCGCCATTGAGCTCGGCGATGCCGCGCCGCTCGTCTGCCACGATCTCGACCGAGGCGACGTCACCCAAGCGCAGCGGCACGCCACCGCTCGACTTCAGGGCGATACTCTCGATGTCGGCGGTGCTTTTCAGATAGCCGCGCCCGCGCACCATGAACTCGAACTCGGAGATTTCGACCGTGCGGCCGCCGGTGTCCATGTTGCTGGCGCGGACCGCTTCGCTGATTTCCGAAAGCGTCACGCCCTGGGCCCGCATCCGCGACGGATCGACTACGATCGAGTATTGCTTGACGAAGCCGCCGACGCTGGCGACCTCCGAAACGCCCTCGGCCTTTGATGCGGCAAAGCGGATGACCCAATCCTGCAGGGATCTGAGTTCGGCGAGCGAGAGTTCTTTGGCAACGACCGCGTACTGATAAACCCAGCCGACGCCGGTGGCATCCGGTCCAAGCGCCGGCGTAACGCCGTCCGGCAGCCGGCTGGCCGCGGCATTCAGATATTCGAGCACGCGGCTGCGCGCCCAGTAAGGATCTGTGCCGTCCTCGAAGATCACATAGACGAAGGATACGCCGAAGAAGGAAAAGCCGCGCACGACCTTCGACTTCGGTACCGTCAGCATCGATGTCGTCAGCGGATACGTGACCTGATCCTCGACGACCTGCGGTGCCTGGCCCGGATAGTCGGTGAGCACGATAACCTGGACGTCGGAGAGGTCCGGTATGGCGTCGAGTGGCAGTGTTCGTAGCGCGTAGACACCCGCGGCCGAGGCCAGCACAGTGGCGAAGAAGATCAGAACAAGGTTGCGCGCCGACCAGGCGATGAGATTGCTGATCATGGCTGCGCTTCCGGCGTGAGTGCGGATAGCGCGGCTTTCAGATTGCTTTCGGCGTCGATCAGGAAATTGGCTGAAACGACGACGCGGTCACCTTCGGCGATGCCCTCCGTGATTTCGCGCATGCCGTCGCCGCGCATGCCGATTTTGACATCGCGCGGCTCAAAGCGGCCTTCACCCTTGTCGACGATCACGATCTGGCGCGCGCCCGTGTCGATGACGGCGCCGTCAGGGACCGTCACGACCGGCTCGGTCGCGCCGGTTGCGATCTCGACCTCGGCATACATGTTCGCCATCAGCAGCCGATCGGGATTGGGCAGTTCGATGCGCAGCCGCGCGGTGCGCGTCTGGCCCTGGATTTCAGGGTAGATCAGGCTGACCTTGCCCTCAAACACCTTGCCCGGCAGGCTGCGAATGCGGACAGCTGCCTTGTCCCCGACCCGAACCGAGCTCAACTCGTATTCCGGCACGTCCGCCACCACCCAAACGACTGAGACATCGGCGATCCGGAACAGCGTTTCTCCTGCTTCGGCCATCATCCCGTCGACGGCCATCCGTTCGAGGACGACGCCACGTCGCGGGGCTGTCAGCGTAACCGATATCGGCACTTTTTTCGTCTTCTCGATTTCCTCGATTGCCTTGGCCGGGACGGCGAGATTTTCAAGGCGCTGGAAGCTGCCGCTGGCAGCCTTGCGTCCGCCCCCGCTTTTCAGGTCGGCAGCGTAGAGCGCTCCGGCAGCCGCGACTTCTTTGGCATAGAAGCGTACGAGTGGCTGACCCTGCTCAATTGAGTCTCCAGTTGTGATGGCCGCCACCTCCTCCAGGAAGGCCTCGGTGCGGATGGACACGACGCTGACGCGGCGTTCATCCAGGACGATTGTGCCCGGCACTCGGACGGGGCGCGAGATGGCGCTTTTCGCCGCCAGCGCGGTCTTGACGCCGGAGCGCTGAAGCCTCCCAGCCGAAACCTTCACGACCGACGCATCGTCGGCCTCGCCCTCGTACACGGGGATGTAGTCCATCCCCATCGAGTCTTTCTTCGGGACTGGCGATGTATCCGGTAGCCCCATCGGGTTGCGATAGAAGAGGATCGGCCGCTCGCCCGATGCGATGCTCGCTGCATCATTCTTCGCACCTTTGTTTTCCGTGCCTCCTGGCACGGACACGGCGTCAAAACTCACGTCCTCGCTGGCGTGGACGGCGACGAACTCACGTCCGTCCGCCGTGCGCTTCGGTGTTGCCGAATAGGCTGGCTCGCCGTCTGGATGCCGGTAATAAACGATCGGATCACTGGCGGCGGGCGGAGTCGCAGTCGGCTCCGGCTCGCCGCCCAGTGCCCGCTCCACGAAAGTTCCCGCCATACGGGAAATGTCCGTCGCGGAAAGGTCATGCTGCCCAACCCAGTACCCGCCGGCGCCAGCGGCCGAAAGGGCCGCAAGGACGATGATGCGTGCGATCGCGCCCATCATTGCACCGCCTTCAACACCAGCTTGCTTTGCACCGTCTCGGCTTCCCCCTGGACCTTCGCGGCAAGCGACAATTGCCACCCGCCCGCCATCATCAGGTTCGTCTTGAAGCGATAGACGCCGGGCTGGTCGGAAGGCATTGCCTCGACCGAGGTGGTCATCGCCTCCATGCCGTCCGGAGCCATGTCCATGCGGATGGCGAAGATGACGGCATTTTCTACAGGAGCCCCCGTTCCCTTATCGAACAGCTTGACAGCGACGATCACTTGGTCGCCCGCTTTGACTTCGTTTTCTACGAGTTCAAACTCATAGTCTTGGGAAGCGGCTCTGGCGGCCGGGGCCGCAAGGATGAATGCGAGCGCCAGCGGCGCGGTGCGCAGAAAAAAATTCGATATCATTGTTTCATGGTCCGACTGTCATTGGGCCGCGCAACGCGCGGTTCGTGCATGGCAAGCACCATGCGACTTGGCCCGCGGGACGCTGGCCGCGCGGGTTCAGGCGCTTTGAAGCGCCTCTAACAGTCAGGCTTTGGGTGGTCTTGGCGGCGGCTCGCCAACCAACGACGTGGGGAGCGTGTCCGGACCATTCTGAAATTGGTCTTCGATCAGATGCCGAACAATGAGCGCCGGCGTTTCGGAAACTGAAACGCTGATGAAACTCACGCACAAAACAGCCACGGGACAGTCCTTGGCGCAGTCCGGAACGGCAGGTTGGTCATCGGGACAGCAGGGCATGCCGTCAGGCATCGCCGCCGTGGTCTGCGCGGCAAAGACCGGCGCTGCGGAGGCCGCAGCCATAGGTCCGAGCACCAGCCCGAAAAGGGCCAGCGCCAGAAGCAGGCGGCTACCGAATGACCAAGATTTCATCTGCCTGAAGATGTCATAGCTCGGAAAAAAAGGCCACTCACTTCGTCGAGGTTGCAGGGACCGGCGATCATTCCTGCAAAACTTGCGGGCCGGAAAAGCGTAACACATCGGTTCTTGCTACTTCTAAAACGCGCCTCACTAAAAAAGTCCGTTCACGGTAGGATGGTGACGTTTCCCTCCGTCTCTTCGAAGGGTTTCGTGGCTACTTTCCGACATGCTGGAAAACGGTAGAACTGCCATCAACACTTAAAGCTAGAACATCATAGCTAGCTTTCGGGTCATTTCCCATACCTAGTGAGCCCTTTGGCATGCCCGGAACCGCCAATCCCGCGATAGCGGGTCTCTCGGCGAGCAGCCGTGCGATCGCATCGAGCGGGACATGCCCTTCCACGAAATACCCCTCGACGAGCGCGGTGTGGCAGCCCTGCAGATCATCGGGGATGCCGAGGGATTTCTTCAGGGGAAGAAGGTCGTCGCCGTCCTTCAACGTCACCTTGTACCCGGCCTGGCGCAGCGCCGACGCCCACGCCCCGCAGCACCCGCACCACGGATTCTTGTGAACCTCGACCGCGGGCTTCGCCGCCGCATGAGCTCCGGTGGCCGCCGTCATCATCAGCAACAGCAACGTTCGTCTGTTCATGGGACTGAACCTTTCTTCAGCGCGCGTCGGGCTCGATAAGGCCCTGACGCAGATTGGACGATAATGAAGGCGCATCGATGGCTGTGCGCAGCCGGGCGGGCTCCCTCCATCGGGGACGGTACGCGATGTCGAGCGGTATCCGCCGGCCGCTGAGCGATACGCCCTTCTTTACGGTCCAGCCCCCTGATCGGCGGCCCTTCGGAACGCGGCCGAGCAGCGCCAGCGACACGACCACCGTGGCGCCGAGCGCCTTTGAAAGCGATTCCAGGCGCCGCGCGACATTCACCGCATCTCCGAAGACCGTGAATTCATCATGGCTGCCGCTGTCCAGAACACCGCCGATCACCATGCCGTAGTGAAGGCCGATCCCGGCCTCAAAGGCACCGCTGCCGGCAACAGAACGCCATGCCAGCAGCTTTTCGCTGAGAGCGACCGCGCAGCGCAGCGCCCGTTCGGCATCATCGTCCTTAGCCGCCGGCTGCCCGAAGACAGCCATGACGCCGTCCCCCATGAACTTATCAACCGTGCCTCCGTGAGCGAACACGGTACCGGCGACAAGCTGCCGGTACCCTGTCAGGACCTGCGCGAGCTCTGCGGGCGGGGCATGCTCGGCGTAGCTTGTGAAATCCCGAAGGTCTACGAACATGATGGCGGCCGGCCGCCGCTGGAGCGCGAGCCGGTGCCCGTCTTCCTGCAGGTCGGCGACCACGAGTGGTGAAAAGAACCGGGCCAGATTGTGCCGCCACCGGTCAATCCGGCGCGCCTCCCGCCGGGTGCGCTGATGGTCCAATGCGAGAAGGTATGACGACAGCGCCGTCAGCCCGAAGGTCAGCACCAGGCCGAAATCAAGGCTCAGGAACACGTCCCAGAACGCGCCCCGCGCCAGCTGCTCGTGACGCCACGCCATTACCGCGAGCATGCCCGTCCAGCCGGACAGAACCAGACCGGAAAACAGGCCGATCAGCCGCGCCTGCAGCGTCATGCCGACATGGCTGAGAAACAGGAACGGTATGACAAGGCTCGCGGTCGTCAGCCCATGCGGCCCGGTCACGGGCGCGCCGATGATATGCTCGTAAAGGATCACCGTCACAAAAAGCGCGTCCAGCGCAATCCAAAGCGTGCCGTGTCCAGCCGGGCGCAGGCGCCAGAGAGACAGACCTGCGAGCCCCAGACAGGCCAGCAGGTAAAGCGCCAAGGCCGGCGCGAAGACCAGAAGTCCGTGTCCGCTGCCGGCAAAAACCAGCGCGATCGCGGCAAGGATCGCCGCGATCCGTAGCAGCAGCGACATCATGCGCAGATCGTCCGCCAGCACCTGCGCGATGCCGCGCATATTTGAAAGCAGCTGCCTCAGATTGGCGAGGTGAAGATAGGCCAGCATGGGGGTCCGTGAGGCAGCAAGGTATTACGCCGCGGGCCGCAAGCGGCCCGCGACGCCGCAAAACGCTACTTGATTTCGACGACGGTGATACGGCCGTTGACGCGGTCGGCGACGAACTCGATCGCCTGGCCCGGCTTGACCTTTTCGAGCATGGCGTCGTCGGCGACGACGAACACCATTGTCATCGCCGGCATGTCGAGATTTGTAAGCGGCTCGTGCTTGATGGTGATCTTCTTCTGCTTGATGTCGACCTTAGTGACTTCGCCCTTGGTGTATTCAGCGGCAAAGGCGCTGCCAGCATATGCCAACATCAGGACGGTGAACGCTGTGAGGGTCTTTTTCATTTTGGTCTCCTGGTTACTTATTTGGCGTCGACCGTGATGTCGCCCTTCATGCCGGCATCGTAGTGACCCGGGATAAGGCACGCGAAGGTGAAGTCGCCGGTATTGGCGAAGGTCCAGATGATCTCCCCCTTGGCACCTGGCGCGAGCCGGATGGAGTTGGCGTCGGCGTGCTCCATCTCAGGGAATTTCTCCATCACCGCTTTGTGCTCCATGACGGCCTCGGTCGTGTCCATGACGAACTCGTGGTCGGTCTCTCCCTTGTTCGTGAATTTCAGGCGGATGGTCTCACCGGCTTTGACCTTGAGGACGGCGGGTTCGAAAACCATTCTTCCGTCGTCCTTTTCGGACATGGCGATGTTGACGGTCCGCTTGATCTTGGCGTCGGCGCCCGGCTTGCCAATTGCCATTTCCTCTTGGTGCCCACCGGCGTGAGTGCCGGCGGCAAGGGCAACTCCGGAAGTGGCCGCCATGAACACGGCTGCTGCAAGTAAGTGTTTCATGCTGCTCTGTCTCTCTTTTGGTTGATGTTCAGGGTCAAGCTTTTCATCCCTGTTTGCCGTGACCGCCGTGCGCTGCCGGGGCCATCGTTTTTGCGTCGCCTGATTTCACGGGATTGGGCACCTCTCCGGTCCATTCCCAGGCGACGGTCCCCTCCGGATGCTGATACCAACCAGGGTCGGCATAGTCGGTCGCCGAGAGGCCCTGCCGGACCTTCACGACCGAGAACATCGAACCCATCTCAATGGGTCCGAACTGCCCCCAGCCATCCATCATTTTGATCGTGTTATCCGGAAGCGGCATCTCCATCTCGCCCATATCGGCCATGCCGCGATTGCCCATGGGCATGTAGTCGGGCTGGACCTTCTGGATCTTCTTGGCGATGTCCGTCTTGTCGACGCCGATGAACGTCGGGACGTCATGCCCCATGGCGTTCATCGTGTGGTGTGTCTTGTGACAGTGGACTGCCCAGTCGCCCTCATACTTGGCCTCGAATTCGTAAGCTCGCATTGCGCCAACCGGGATGTCGATCGACACTTCCGGCCAGCGCGCCTCGGGACGGACCCAGCCGCCGTCGGTGCAGGTCACCTCGAAGTCGTAGCCGTGCATGTGGATCGGATGATTGGTCATCGTCAGGTTGCCGACGCGTACCCGCACACGATCATCCTTCGACACGACGAGCGGGCTGATCCCCGGGAAAATTCGGCTGTTCCAGGTCCACAGGTTGAAATCGGTCATCTCCATGACGCGCGGCACGTAGGAGCCCGGCTCAATGTCGTAAGCGGAGAGGAGAAAGACGAAGTCGCGGTCGACCCGCATGAACTTCGCGTCCTTGGGGTGGATGACGAAGAAGCCCATCATGCCCATCGCCATCTGGACCATCTCGTCCGAATGCGGATGATACATGAAGGTCCCGCTCTTCACGAGATCGAACTCGTAAACGAACGTCTTGCCGGGCGGGATGTGGGGCTGGGTGAGCCCGCCGACGCCATCCATGCCATTGGGCAGTATCATGCCGTGCCAGTGGATGGTGGTGTGCTCGGGCAGCTTGTTTGTAACGAAGATGCGTACGCGGTCGCCTTCGACCGCCTCGATCGTCGGACCAGGCGACTGGCCGTTGTAACCCCAGAGATAGGCGGTGGTGCCCGGTGACAGCTCGCGTTCAACGGGCTCGGCGACAAGGTGGAATTCCTTGACGTTGCCGTTCATGCGGTGCGGCAGCGTCCAGCCGTTGAGGGTCACCACCGGCTGGTAGTCGGGGCCGCTCTTCGGAAAGAGCGGCGGCTGCATGTCCGGAGATTCCATGACGGGGGCGTCGGGCAACCCCATCGCGGATGTTTTCGTCCAGGCGGCGGCGCCGGCGAGCAGCGCGCCTCCGCCGAGTAACTGTCGTCTTGTAACCATGTTCTTAATCCTTGGTCAGTGCGCCGCGCCACCGTCTGCGGCGGCTGATGCGGTTATTGTTTCGGACGAAGCACCGCCTTCGCCGCCGCCATGGACGGCGGTGCCGAGATTGACGTCGGCGATCCAGAAGGCCTGCCGCGCCTGCAGCGCCTGGATGTTGGCTTCGATGCGCGCGCGGGTATCGGCGAGGAGCTCGAAAGTGTTGGTGATCATCCCGTTATAGGTGAGCACCGATTCATCCTCGATCTTCTTGCGCAGCGGTACGACGCTATTGCGGTAGTGCCGGGCGATGTCATAGGTCGAGCGGTAGGCGTCGTAGGCGGCGCGCGCCTCCGAGCGAATATTGACCGCCTTCTCGGCAAGCCGGTTTGCCGCCTGCATGTAGGCAAGCTCTGCCTTGCGCATGCGCGGCTTGCCAGTGTCAAAGACCGGGATGACGAACTCGACCTCGATGCGCGGGGTCACGACGGTCTTGCTGCCGCCTTCCTCCTCATCTTCTTCGCGCTCGGCCTCGACGCCGGTAAGGAGCTCAAGGTCTGTGAGGTAGCGGGTGGCCGCCGTGAGCTTGTATTCCCGGGCCAGCGCCTCCAGCTCCAGCTTTGCGATCTCCAGATCAACGCGCTGCTGCAGGGCCTCGCGCTCGATGGCCTTGCGTCCCGGCGCCCCCTTGGGCAGGGCCGGCAGGCGCCCGGGGAGCTTGTAGGAGATATCGGCCCCCCACAGGCCCATCAGCCTCGTTAGCTCTTCCCTTGATTGCCGCGCCTCAAGGCGGGCCTGCGCGGCTTGTCCTGCGAGCTCGGCGTTAAAGACGAACTCCCGCGCCTGGCCTGTCTTGGTGAAGGCGCCGGTTTCACCGAGCTTGCGCGCGAGCGCGGCCGCGGCGTCAGCGGAGACCTGCGCCTGCGCGAGCATGCTGACATTCTCCTGCGCGGCGACGGCATCGACCCACGCCCGCCTCGTGGCCGCCGCGAGCCGCAGGGTTTCTTCGGCGGCACGCAGCTGCGCCTGCCGGAAGCGCGCATCAGCGACCGCGACGCGCTTTTCGCGGGTCATCAGCGCGAGGATGTTGCTGACGACCGCAGCCTCCACGGTCCGCACGGCGTCGAGCGTCATGACCCCGACCGATACGCGCGGATTGACAAGAAGGCTTTCCTGCCAGACATCGGCCGCAGAAAGCCCGATATCGGCATAGGCGGCCTGCAGCCCCTTGTTGTTAAGAAGCGCGGCCTGCACCGCGACATCCGCGCCGACAGGGCCTGCTTTCACAAGTCGCCTTGTCTGCTCCGTCAGCGCCTGCGCCTCGGCCGTTGACTGCACCCATACCGGCGTTTTCCCGGTCGCGGCCTGTGTGCGCATCGCCACGGTCGTAAAGCCCGACTGTGGGTCATTGGTATCAACGGAGCCCGTTGTGGTGGCGCAGCCGGCGGTCAGCAGCGCGAGTGCGGGAATGACAATGCGCGCGGCCACCCTCACGATCTCGCTCCCTTGCCGGCCGGGGACAGATCGTCATTCAGCCGCCGCCAGTTCTGCGGATCGGTCGGCTCGCGGTGGGTGTAACTGACAACGGGGTGATAATGCGCGTCGGTGATGCCGTAGGCCGAATCAGCCGGGCCGGCGGCTGGCAGTACGGGCGGCGGCACGGCTGTGCAGCCCGCAAGGGCAAGCGACGCACCGAGCGCCGCGGGAGCGATGATGTTCATGGGTGAACCTGAAGCTGTAACGATAGGTCAGCGGTACCGGCAGGCCGGAAACGCCGGGCACACTCCGCCTGTCGGCGGACTCGTCAGCTGGTGGTTCGGGGCGGCTTTATGACGGAATAGACCTGCCCGTCCGGCAGGGCGTGCGTGAAATCGGCACGGACCCGGCCGGCGGCCGGAGCATGGATCAGCGGAGATGAGGCCGGCATGGCCTGGCTCATGACGCAGTGCATTTCGCAGCAAAGGTCCATGGCGGCCGGCTGGTGGTGGTCGTTGGCCGCCTGCTTTTGTCCGTCGCTTTCAGTATGCTGAGCGGCGCCGGCATCCTCATGATCATGGACGGCGGCGGCGTGCGTGTGGCCGGCGGTGGTCTGGGACGCGTTGCCTTCAGCCCAGGCGGCCGCGGCCATACCTGGCTGCCATATGGCCAGCAGCATGAACAGGCACGCGACGAGCGCGCGCCATGCCTTGCCGGAAAGAATCAACGGGCTTTGAGCCATGAAACGGTTTTCGCCACAAGAGTGAGGCAAAGTCAAGGTGAGGCGCCGGCACGGGTCTCCGGCCGGGTCCCCTGCTATCCGGCGATTGAGTTGAAAAGACGGCACTTTGCGGATGAGGGCTGCCATCTATCGCCCCCGGCCTTCGCCGGCCACCCGCCAGCCATAGGGCGTCAGCCCGCGCGGCTTGTAGACCGAAAGCGCCACGATCCCAATCAGGACTGCCAGCCCGCCGCCGGCATGCAGCGCAAGCGATAACTGCACGGTGAAGATGTCGGCGCTGTCCATAAGACGCTGCGCAGCCTGCGCCATCCGGTTGATGTTCGCGGTCTGCGGCAGAAGAACTGCCAGTGTCACGGCCGTCAGGACCAGTTTGAAGACTATCCAGTAGTGACGGATCAGACCCCAAGGGGTGATGAGCGACTGGATGATCCCCAATAGGAGAGCCGCCGACACCAGCGGCACGATCACATAGTCGGCGGCGACATCCATCGCGATGGTAAAAGCCCGCACAAAGTCCTGGTTGCCGGCGGATAACGCGGCAACGACGAGAACAAGAAAGACCGCCACGGCTCCGGCCGATCCCACGGCGCTGCTCACATGCGCGGTCAGCATCAGCTTGCGCAGCCAGGGTTTAGCGGTCATGGCGTTTTCTCCTGCTGCGAGAACGCGCCCGCGTGCCGCCAAGGACCATGCTCCCCGCCGGCGCCGGTCGCGATTGCGACGCCGGCAACAATCAGCAGAAGCGGCGCCGCTGCGGCGGCGCGTTTCACCCAGCGCGGCGTCCCGGCGTAGGGCGGACGATTGTCTGTCATGATGTCACTCCCGCAGATGTGTTTTCCCTGGCCGGCAAAGTTTGTGCTATTGTCAGCACCTCTCCCGGGAGGAGATGATGCGTGCCGTTTTTGTATGGGCAAGTGTAGTACTGGCGAGCGAAGCGGCGGCTGAACCGCGGGTCTTCTACACGGCGCATTTTCCGGACCATACATCGATCGAGCTGAGCGTCATGGGCTACGGCGTGCCGCAGGATGGCGGCTACGATTTTGACGTCGCCATCGGCCTCGCCGAGCTCGGCGCCGACGGCGCGCTGCAGTTCTTCGACCGAAGCAGCCACCACGCCCGCATCCGCTGCGCCCCGCCAGCCTATGTGCGTTTCGGCGAGCATCGCTTTCCCATGGTGACGGCGGCGGCGCCCCCCGACTGGAAGCAGGACCTCTGGAAGGCCTACTGCGAAGTGCCTTCGTCCTGACCTCATGGCTGCCGTGCCCGCGCGATCAGCTCTTTCATGTGCGCGATGACGAACGGCAGGCCGGAGAACACCGCCTCACCGACCAGATAATGCCCGATATTGAGCTCGGCGACAGGCGCAAGCGCCGCGACGGGCGTCACGTTTTCGAACGTCAGCCCGTGCCCCGCGTGGCATTCGATACCGGCCTGCGCGGCGCGCTCAGCGGCCGCCGCGAGGCGCGCGAGCTCCCCTGCCGCGCCGTCTTTTTCGGCATAGGTTCCCGTGTGCAGCTCGACGACCGGCGCGCCGATCAGGGCGGCCGCGTCCACCTGCGCCTCCTCGGGATCGATGAACAGCGAGACGCGGATGCCGGCTTCTGAAAGGCGAGCGACGAACGGCTTCAGCGTGCCGGCCATGCCGGCCGCATCAAGCCCGCCTTCGGTGGTCACCTCCTGCCTTTTCTCAGGGACAAGGCACACGGCGTGCGGCCTTGTCTTCAGCGCGATGCCGAGCATCTCGTCGGTGACGGCCATTTCAAGGTTCAGCGGCGCGCTGATGGCAGCCCGCACCCTTGCGACATCCTCGTCGCGTATGTGGCGGCGGTCTTCCCGCAGATGCATGGTGATGCCGTCGGCGCCCGCGCTGATCGCCTCCTGCGCCGCGCGCAGCGGGTCGGGATGAGGGCCGCCGCGCGCGTTGCGGATGGTGGCGACGTGATCGATGTTGAAACCAAGACGCACTTTCTTCATGCCGATGTCTCCCGGTGGGCTGCGATTTTTGCGGCAAGCTTCAAGGCCGCGATCAGGCTGCCCGGATCGGCGATGCCCTTGCCGGCGATATCGAGCGCCGTGCCATGATCAGGCGAGGTCCTGACGAACGGCAGGCCCAGCGTCACATTGACCCCCTCGTCCATGGCGAGGGTCTTCAGCGGGATCAGCGCCTGGTCATGGTAAAGGCAAAGCGCTGCATCGTAACCCGCCCGCGCGCGGGCGGTGAACATGGTGTCGGGAGACAGCGGCCCGAAAGCCTCTATGCCGGTCGCCCGCAAGGCGGCGATCGCCGGCGCGACGATCCGCTCTTCCTCATCGCCCATATCGCCGTTTTCGCCGGCATGCGGGTTTAGACCGGCGACCGCAAGGCGCGGGGATTTGATGCCGAAATCGCGCTGCAGGCCCAGCGCGGCCGCGCGTCCCGTTTCTTCGATCAGCGCCGGTGTCAGGCGCGCGATCGCCGTGCGCAGCGCCTCGTGGATGGTCACAGGTACGACCCGCAGGCCCGCCCCCTCTAGCATCATCACCGCCTTGCCCGCGCCCGCCCGCGCCTCAAGAAATTCCGTATGGCCGGGATAGGGAAAACCAGCCTGATGCAGGCTGTGTTTCTGGATCGGGTTGGTGACGATGGCGGATGCCCGCCCGGCCAGCGCATGATCCATTGCCATTTCGATGGAGCACACGACGGCGGGCGCATGGGCGGGAGATGCGACCTTCGTGGTGACTTTCGCGGCGAGCGGCATGTCGATGACAGGCAGGCCTTTCGCAAAAGCGGCGGTCGCCTGCTCCGGGCCTTCTATCGCGATGACGGCCACGCCCATCCCTGTCAGCCGGGCCGCGTCGTCAATGAGGCCGGCATGGCCGCAGTAGTAAAATGGCAGCCCCTCATCCTGCAGCGCGCGGTACGCCCTGACGGTGATCTCCGCACCGACGCCTCCCGGTTCGCCCATGGTCAGGGCCATGGGCTTCCTCATGGCGCCACCTCGATAACGACCATCAGCCCCCCGCCGCCCTTCGTTTCTACATTGTTGTTCGTGGTGTGGTGCGGGATATGGCAGTGCAGCAGCCACTTGCCGGGCCGGCGGGCCGTCCAGAGGACATCGAATCTTTGCCCCGGTCCCACGTTCACAGTGTCAGCGAGATAGCGCGCGCTTGGAGCAAGGTTTAATCCATCGACCGCCGCGACCTCGAACGGCCCGCCATGGATATGCATGGGGTGGATGGCGGTCGTATGCGAGCCGACAAAACGCACCTTCAGCACCTGGCCCGTCTTCATGCGGATCGTTTCGGTCGCAGGATATGACTTTCCGTTGATGGTGAAGAAATTGGGCAGGCCCCCTTCCATCGGCATCGCGGGGAAAGTCAGCCATTCCCTTTTGAGCCATTCCTGGAGCTGGACCGTGTATTCAAGGTCGGCGGGGATCTCGTCCGCCTGGTTCGCCGGGTCGATGATCAGGGCGCCGTAGAGCCCCAGCGACTGCTGGCGGTCGACATGGTCATGGGTGTGGTAAAAATAGGTGCCGTGCTGCGCGGCCGTGAATTCGTAAGTAAAGGAGGCGCCCGGCGCGATGGGGTCCTGCGTGATTTCAGCCGGTCCGTCCATGGCGTTGGGAAGGATCAGGCCGTGCCAGTGAACGGTCGTGCTTTCCGGCAGCGTGTTCGTCACATTAATGCGGATGCGGTCGCCCTCGCGGATGCGCAGCGTCGGCCCCGGCACCTGCCCGTTGAAAGCATAGGCTTCCACGGTCTCATCGGGGAGGATCGGCCAGCGAATGACCGCGGCCTCAAGGTCGAATATCTTGACCCCGCCCTCGATACGCGGCTCCAGCACGCGGCTTCCGGTCTGGTCCGGGGGGGCTTCGTAGGTGACAAGACGCGGGTCGATGGCCGCCATATCGCGCATGGATGCCGCCGGCGTGTCGAAATCCATGATCATGCCGGGCGCCATGATGACGTCGCCGACATCATGGGCGCTCAGCCTCATGTTGACGTGAAGGAACGGCCAGGCAAACCCCGCTGCCAGCATCAGGCTCGTAAACACCGCCATGGCGCCGACCTGCGTGCGCGTCGGCGCGAAGGCCGGCGGCAGGTCCCCGCCATGGTCATGAGACCCCGTGTCTTTTTCACCGCGCTGATGATGATCATGATCACGATGATCATCATCACCTTGCCCGTCCTGCTGATCATGCGCCGCGTGATCGCCATGGTGATGCTGATGCTGCGGCGCCGCGGCCGGCTTCGCCGCCGCGCTATGCGCCCCGCGATCCTCCCGTACGGTCATCAGACCGTGCTTCAGGCGCTTGGCGACCAGCCAGACATTGAAGGGATAGGCGAGCGCAAACCCGGCACTGATGCCGAGCGCCATGACGCCCCAGAACAGCAGTTCCCCCGGCCACATGGCACGCATGTCGCGCCCCATCATCAGCGTGGCCATGACGGGCGCCATCGCCGCCATCATGGCGTTCATGCTGATGAACTCCGGCATGAAAGAATGGCGGACGTTCTGCCAGTAGGTGCCGCCCATCATGCTCTTCATGAACAGCGCCTGGACAATGAAGAGCCCGATGACGAAGCCGGCAATATATTCGATGATGATGTCGAGCCACATCGGCAGGCCGAGGAGCGCGGTGATCGCGGCGGCGATGATGATGCCGGTGGCGTCGCCCGCCACGCAGTGAATGGTGCTGCCGATACCCTGCTTCCAGAGCGGCTTTACGAACTCTTCGTGAGTGCGCGGTCGCGGCTCCTTGTCGGCCAGCACATACATCAGAAGGCCGACCGGCCCCATATAAAGGGTGACGAGGATAAACCCACATTTCATGACGGCGGGTTCGGGATTGGCGCGGAACTGATCCCACGCGACATAGGCTGTGCTGAGGCCCGCAAGGACGAACCAGACCGCCAGGAAATAATCGATCGGCTGGACGAACATCAGGGCTTCTCTCTGTAGACGGCATGGCACGCAGTGCAGCCCTGTAGCATCATGTGGAACACGTGCTCGGCCGGTATCGATTGAAGATTGTCCGTTTTCTGCGCGCGGCGTCCCAGAAGACTGCTGGCGCCCGCTTCTGTCCCGGCGCCCATGCGCATTGCGGGCGTCAGGGTGTTGGCGGCCTTTTCTGCCAGCGCCTGCGCCTCGCGGCGCAGTTCCCGGGCGAGCGCTGCGAATTCATCGGGCTTCTCGGCAATAGCAGCGCGGGCTGCACTCGGTGGCCCCAGGGTTTCGGGAGGAAACTGCGCGGCAAGCGTGTCGCCGGCGTGCGCGGCGATGGTTTCAGCCGCCGCGCGGAACCGGCGCTGATCGTACGCGGCGGGCTCTTTGAACATCCCGGCGATAATCCTCGCGGACGCGGCCATGTCCTTCATTCCCTGCTGGCGCTCTGTGACAATCGCCGCCATGCCCCCGGCAAAGGCGCCGGTCACACCAGCCGCCAGAACGAGAGCGAAGGCGCCGCGCATCGTTCAGCCGGCCAGTTCATCGATGATCGGGCAGTCGGGACGGCTGTCTCCGCTGCAGCAGCGAACGAGGTGGCGCAGGGTATTGCGCAGCTCGGTCAGCTCGCGCAGGCGCGTTTCAAGCTCGTCGAGCTTGGTCTGCGCGATGGCTTTCACTTCAGCGCTCTCGCGCGTCTTGTCCTCGTAAAGCGACAGAAGCTGTCGGCACTCCTCGACGGAAAAGCCGAGGTTTCGCGCGCGTTTTAGAAAGCGCAGCTTGTGCACGTCGGTTTCGGCGTATTCGCGATAGCCGTTCAGCCCGCGCGTCGCCTTCACCAGACCCACCTCTTCATAATAGCGGATGGTCTTGGCGGGCAGACCCGACCTCTCTGCCGCGGTTCCGATATTCATGGCTTTCCTTCCCTTCCCGGCTTCCGGCCGGGCGACCAGATGCCGCCCGGCCGGAAGATATCAGCGTGCGCCGACCGTCGCCGGGTAGCCGGCCTTTTCAAGCGCGGCCTGCAGCGCGGCCGGTGCGGCAGCGCTTTCTACGGTAACGGTCTGAGCGGACAGATCGGTGCTGACGGCGGCGTCGGCATCGACGCTCTTGACGGCCTTGGTTACGACACCGACACAGTGCCCGCAGGTCATATCAGGTACGTTGAGGGTCAACATGGCAAGCTCCTTTTCCGGGCCCGCCGGGGGCCCTTGCTCAAGAGATGGGGCTTCCAGCCACAGGAAGGTCAAGGGCTGTTTCTCATAAAAAGACCGGCCTTAAAATTTCGTCAGCCGCCTGTTGACCTTCCTGTAACGGGAAGCCCTACATCACCGTCAGAGCCCCTTTCACAGCAAGCGGTGATGACCATGAACGCCCCTTTCAAACCTGAAACGACCGTGCCGGCCGGCGAGACCTTTGCGATCGAGGGCATGACCTGCGCCTCGTGCGTCAGGCGCGTCGAACAGGCGATCGAAAAGCTCCCGGGGGTGGCGAGCGCCGCGGTCAATTTGGCGACAGAAAGCGCGCGCGTGACCTACGATGCCCCCGTCGCCGCGGGCGCCGTGACCGCAGCGATCAGGGGCGCCGGCTACGAAGTCAGGACCGGCGAAGCTGATTTCACCATCGGCGGCATGACATGCGCGTCGTGCGTCAGGCGCGTGGAGAAGGCCATTGCGGCTGTTCCCGGCGTCACAGGCGCTTCTGTCAATCTCGCGACCGAGCGCGCGCATGTTCAAAGCGCTGGGCCTGTCCCCGCTGACGCCGTCATCGCTGCGGTCGCTGCTGCCGGTTACGAAGCACGCCTTGTGGCCGATACAGCAGCCCCTGACGACCGGCAGGCCGCCGCGCGCGCGGCGGAACAGAAGGCGCTCGCGCGCGACGTGATAATTGCCGCCAGCCTGACGCTGCCGCTGTTCCTCATCGAAATGGCAATTCATTTTATTCCCGGCTTCCATCACAGCGTTGAAAGCGTGATCAGCCGGCAGAGCCTCTACCTTGTATATTTCGCGCTCGCGGGGATCGTGCAATTCGGGCCGGGCCTGCGCTTCTATCGCAAGGGCGTCCCGGCGCTGCTGCGCGGGGCTCTGGACATGAACGCGCTTGTCGTGCTGGGATCGACGGCGGCCTTTGCGTATTCGGTTATGGCGACCTTTGCCTCCGGTCTGCTCCCGGCCGGCACGGTGAACGTCTACTATGAAGCCTCTGCGGTGATCATCACGCTGATCTTGCTCGGGCGCTATCTCGAAGCGCGGGCGAAGGGCCGCACGAGCGAAGCCATCAGGCGGCTCGCCGGCCTTCAGGTGAAGGCGGCGAGCGTTGAGCGCGGCGGCGCCTTCGTCGAGCTGCCCCTGTCCGCGATCAATGTCGGCGATATCGTCAGGGCGCGCCCGGGCGAGCGCATCGCCGTTGACGGCGTTGTGGTCTCGGGGCGGTCCTATGTCGATGAATCCATGATCTCGGGCGAGCCGGCGCCGGTCGGGAAGCAAGAGGGCGACGAGCTTGTCGGCGGCACCGTCAACAAGTCGGGAAGCCTGACCTACCGGGCTAGCCGCGTCGGCGCGGATACGCTCCTCGCGCAGATCATCCGGATGGTGGAAGCGGCGCAGGGCGCGAAGCTCCCGATCCAGGCGCTGGTTGACAAGGTGACGGCGTGGTTCGTGCCGGCGGTCATCGTAGCGGCGCTCGCGACCTTCGCGGTCTGGCTGGTCTTCGGGCCGGAGCCGGCCCTGTCCTTTGCCCTTGTGAATGCGGTTGCCGTTCTCATCATCGCCTGCCCGTGCGCCATGGGCCTTGCGACCCCGACCTCCATTATGGTCGGCACGGGGCGTGCGGCGGAGTTGGGCGTACTGTTTCGCAACGGCCAGGCGCTGCAGACCCTGAAAGACGTAACGGTCGTGGCTATCGACAAGACCGGTACGCTGACAGAAGGCCGGCCCGCGCTTACCGACTTTGTCGCGGCGCAAGGCGTGGACCGCGCGCAGGCGCTCGCTCTTGCAGCTTCCGGGGAGAGCCTGTCCGAGCACCCGGTCGCGGCCGCCCTTGTCGAAGCTGCCAAAAAGGAAGGCCTTGCGGTCAGCGAGCCGCAGAATTTCGAAGCCATTGCCGGTTACGGCATCCGGGCCGTGGTCGACGGCCATGATGTTCTGATCGGCGCGGACCGATTGATGACGAGAGAGGGGATCGATGTGGCCGTCTTCGCAGGCGACGCGGAAGCGCTGGCCGCGGACGCGAAGACCCCCCTCTATGTGGCGATCGACGGGCGCCTTGCGGCTCTCGTTGCCGTCGCGGACCCGCTGAAGGCGTCAACGCCGGCGGCGATTGCCGCGCTTCATGATCTGGGCCTGCGCGTGGCGATGATCACGGGCGATAACCGCGCGACCGCCGCCGCGATCGCGCGCACGCTCGGGATCGATGACGTCGTCGCCGAAGTGCTCCCGGCCGGCAAGGTGCAGGCCCTGCAGGCGCTGCGAGAAGGACGGGCGGTCGCGTTTGTTGGAGACGGAATCAACGACGCGCCGGCCCTTGCCGAAGCCGAAGTCGGTATCGCGATCGGCACCGGCACGGACATTGCCATCGAAAGCGCGGATGTCGTGCTGATGGGCGGCGACCTGCGCGGGGTTGTCAACGCGCTCGCGCTTTCGCGCGCCACCATGCGCAACATCCGGCAGAACTTGTTCTGGGCCTTTGCCTATAACGTCAGCCTCATCCCGGTCGCGGCCGGCGCGCTCTATCCGTTCGGCGGCACTCTGCTGTCGCCGATGCTCGCTGCCGGCGCCATGGCGCTGTCGAGCGTATTCGTGCTCGGAAATGCCCTGCGGCTGCGCCGGGTAAAGCCGGTCCTTCAGGCACGGTGACACCCGGGAAGGAACATTCCTTCGCCGTCCCGGTTGTGTGCACATGGCGCGCTACGCAACGGGACGGCTGGCTTTACGCTGGCTTGCGCTGGCTACGTTAGTGCTGGCCAGCATTTTGCTTGCGCCGATGCCCTCCTACGCCTCCCCGGCACTGGACCATCACCGCGCCGAAGCGTCCTCCGGAGAAGCCGGCCATGACTGCCCTCATACGGCCGGCAGTCTTTGCTGCGCGGCGCATTGCCTGACAGCTTTGCCCGCTTCCTCTCCGCTGCCGCTGGAACTTGCCTTCAGCCCCGTCGTTGGGCGTGCGCTGAGACCGGCTTTTGAAGGCGTGCGGGTGCCGCGGATCGATCGTCCTCCCAAGGCCTGAGATTTCCCCTGAAAGCCCAGGATTTTTTGCGCCCTCAGCGGCGCGTCATAGACTTATGGAGAACACACATGCGTACGCGCACTTTGATACTGGCCACCGTCTTTTCCCTCCTGCCGGCCTCGGTCGCATTTGCCCAGGAGACTTCACTGCCGGCGGGCTGCCGGTCGTCAGAACCCATGAAAATGGACAACATGAAGATGGACGATGCGGCCATGCAGGGCATGGATGACGCCCATAAAGCCTACATGCAGGCGATGATGAAGATGCATCCGGCCATGATGCAGGGCATTTCCGCCAAGGACCCCGACGTGGCTTTTGTGTGCGGGATGATCGCCCACCATCAGGGCGCGATCGATATGGCGGAGGTCGAACTCAAGTTCGGCAAGGATGAGGACGCCCGCGGCAAGGCGCAGAAGGTGATCGACGCCCAGAAGAAGGAGATCGAGGAGTTCCGCCAGTGGGTCGGCTCCCACACCAAGTGAAACGCTGAACTATGACCCCACTTATAGGAGACTATCATGCATCATCATACCGACCCCGCCATGAAAGCCTGCATCGAGGAATGCCTGCGCTGCTATTCAGTGTGCCTCTCGACAGCGATGAACCATTGCCTGGAGATGGGCGGCGAGCACGTTGAAAAGAAGCATTTCACGCTGATGATGGCCTGCGCCGAGATTTGCAGGACATCGGCCCACTTCATGCTGGTGGACTCCCCGCACCACAAACATACCTGCGCCGAGTGCGCGGAAATCTGCACCCAGTGCGCCGAGGACTGCGAGCGCCTCGGTAACATGGAGGAATGCGTAGCGGCCTGCCGATCCTGCGCGCAGTCGTGCCGCAGCATGGCACACTAGTTGTAGCGGGGGCAGACACAATAACGTCTGCCCTCACAGCAATCACCAATGGCAATCTCCGAGTGAAGCTGCAAGTGCATGCATCTCGTCAATCAGAGCACCTTCACTGTCGCAAAGGTCAGGATAGGTATCGGTTGTCTTCGTGCTTGAAACAAGTAGTGAACTCCGGACGGCTGCTTCAGAACGCCCGCGGCGATGGTTGAAGCGTCGCCACCTATCGTGATGGCGTGATGGAGCTGAGCAGCAGGCTCCATCTACCCAAACGATGGTACCAGGCAGCCGCGCGACCAAGCGCACTTCCGCTTGCAAATCAGCCCTCGTGACGGAAGCGTTTGATTCCACGGATTGGGTTGGCAAGATTGTTGCCGCTAGCGGAACCGGTTACTTAATTTTTTCCGAGATGCGCACCGGACAAAAACCGTTGCAAGCTCAAACCAGCCAGCAACATGTAGGGCGGAAGGGCAATCGAATAATGTCCGCAGTTCATCTCCAAAATGTTCGGCTGAGCTTCGGCATACTTAAGCCGTTGTATGAACCTCTGAGATAGCTCTGGCAAAACTACCCTGTCTCTTTTAGCCAATACAATGTGTAGATCGAGATCCGGCCGCGCCAAATTGTGCGCGTAATTCTCCAAATTAAGCGGACCCCAGGCCGTTCTGAGATGGGTCAGATCAATTTCAGGCTCAAGGCTATCGTGGATCGCGCGTGTCGCCCGCCCCGTCCAAACCATATCGGCCAGACTTCCCGCCGTTAGAAAGAGTGACGCCTTTGACACAGCAGGGTCGTGCGCTGCGATTAATCCGGCGACCCAGGAACCCAAGCTCATACCGAGAATCGAAATGTCTCCATAGCCTTCGCGCTTCAACCAGCGAATGAGCTTTCGACCGTCCAATACGGCCTGCCTTACGGATTGGATCGTTCGTCCAAGGTTGGCGCTAAGCATATAATCGGCGTGCAGGGATCCGGGTCGGCTGCGCTCAAAGTGATAGGGCATGGCAATCTCGACAACCGTGATGCCACGATTCGAGAAAAAGCTGGCTAACTGGCGATTCTGGGAGCTTGCGTTCCAGTGGTGAAAAACCACCAAGGCCTGATCTAGGCACCCGCTGTCTGTAATTCTCGCCCAGACAACATTGTTCTCTTCGACATCAGTGGAAATGTCCGATGGAAATTTGAGCCATTCGCCTTGTCTTTCAAAGCTTTGATCGGCGCCGCGGCCCAGATCGTCGAAAAAGGTTGGATCAGCCGTGGCATCGTCCGCGAGGACACAAAATTCTTCTATACCTGTTACCTGTTTCGCACCCGGAAAGGCACGCTCTGCGTCAAGGTCGAAATCGGTCGTTTTCTTCCCTTCGTCACCGCGCCGCGCCCGCTGCTCATCCCATCGATCAAGCCAACTATGGTACACTCTGATCGCTTTCTGCTACGTTCGATCGGCCGAGCCTTGGGTCGAACAGGCCGAATATCCCAAGCAAGGGTGCTACGCCCAGAAGAATTGAAAAGCCTGTAAATGCGTCGGTTAATACGTAGGCGGTAAAGAGCATAGCCACGACCGCCGACATCTCCCAAAAGGGGGAATAACGTGGGGATGATCTCCCACCTAAGCGGATGGAGGCATCCACAAAAACGAAGCAGGCGGAAAGGGCAACAAGAAAGCTACTATAATGCGTCGGACTTCGATAGCTCATTCCGGCATCGACCTTATCGTGCCCATAGAAAGCTGAAGACGCATCGCTGACCAGCCAAGCTACAATGTCCTCTCCTCGCGATACCAGATAAGCACTTTGGACCTTCATAGCTATGGCAATCAGAAGCCCCAAAATCGTGCATCGAAAAATTGCATGAATCACCCTGTGACCGACTTTATGGAACGCGTCGTGCTGCTCAACTGACTCCGACCAGTGCTTCGAATCTCGTCGAATTTTCCATAGATCGTGTGCCACTGTATAAAGTAAAATTAGGCCTGCAAAAAACAGATAAAAACACAGACTCATATAGAGATAAGCAAATCCCGTGAATGCGGCGGCTACGGGCACCGATATGATATCAGGACGCACAATCGCTATTTTTCCCCAATCGATAGCGTAGTTTCCACCGCCCTCTAGGAGTGGAACCAAGCACACGCCAACCCACTGAAGAAGACCGGCAAACAGTACACAGATCAAGAACACCGCCCAGTACGAATACGCCGACGATTCGACGTTGCGCGCCCATCCGTCGTCGCTTTCCAATCGGTCGACCTCGGGCAAGAGCGCTACACGCCCTTCTTGTTTCCAAAAGGTGACCAACTCAGCCACGACAGCAACAAAGAGCGGCAAGAACACCATGAAGACGAACGTCCAATTTGCTGTCCACAGAAATCCAACCTGCTTGAGGACGCCATCGGCCCGGGCATGGGTCACGCTGTGAATTCCTAAAATGTAGGATAAGAAACCAAGGGCAGTGAAACCCGCAAACACCGACGCCGGCAAGTTCAAGGGGGATCCGCGGCTAAAGAGCGCCTCAGATCTCTGCGCCAAACCAAAACGCCGCCCGGCCCCCTTTGCATCAGTATCCAGCTCCGGTGAGTGGCCTGACTGATCTTCCAAGCTCGCAGCTGTTGATAGATCTGGAGCCGACCCGGCAACGCCGGCGCCGGCGTTCTTCAATTCTCGCCTCTTCGCCGTCAGCTTCGATTGTGCCGCACTCAGTTCGATCTGCCATTGGCTTGTCGCACCCGGATCATCGCAGCCACAAACCCTGGCAAGCCAACGGATATTGGCAGCGCTAATTCCCTTGTCGTTCTCCTGAAACCAGAGCTGGACCGTTCGTAGATCGACCCCAATCCCGTTGGAATCGATCTGAGAAATCGCCTCCGCAAGAAGCTCCGGCGTCCATGGGCCTGCAGGAAACCCATCGCTGCCCAACGGCCGCCCCGCTCCCGCAGCGGCTAACCGCTTGAACAACTCCTTGAAGTCACTCCCATCCTGAGGCGGTGGAAGAAATAACTTTCCGTTTAAAAACAATATCTTACATGCCCTGATTTCGTTCCGTTTCGCTACTCTTCATATCCTATCGTGTCATCGGTCTTGATCAACGATTTTATGGCGTCTCGATGGGCGGTGGGAAAGGGACGAATCAAGGGACGGGCTAACCAGCCCCACAACTTCTAGGACGAGAAAATGGGCGAACGTTTCGATGCCTCCAAAAGCACGATTTCGCCGATAATCGAAAACCATAGGCGAGCACGCTCTCAACGGGCAGCGCTCGAACAACGCGCGTGGCTCGGCTGGTCACTTCTATATTGCCCCATGTTAATCTTTGTGCGATGGCGCGAGCGACGGGCATTGGCGAGACTGGTCGCCATCGTTCCCTCGACCGCGGAAGATGCTCGCTGCAAGCTCATTTACGTTATGGCCAACATGATCGCGGATGGATCTCCACGGCAAATAGAAGATGTCGGGGCTGTTATGGAAACGCTCCGTTCTCACAAGGACAGTCTGACCCGCTTCCTCCGCAGGTGAGGGGCAGGGTTCATCGAGGGCAATTCGCGCAGTTGGGAAACTAACGCGATTTTGTGGGGAGGATGACGGGAACTCAAAAAGTCGCGTCCGAGGCGGCTAGTGCCTAAGGTTGAACCAATGTCGCGTGACATTGCCGGCGTCGTCCCGAATGTCGAAATAGTACGGATCTTCCCGTAATGGGCGGGGCATCGTCACGGTTTGCTCGCAACCGTCGCGACCGCCAAAGCCCGACGGACAGCTGTTCCGAATCTGAATGCAAAGGTCGCCCTGATCACCGCCATGATCGCGGTTTCTGGAACCAACCCTCCAGCCTGCGGGACACACGTTGTAAACTTCGTGGCCGGGTTTGCCAGTCCCAGCCTCGGGGCAAGTGGGCCACGAAAAGCCCCATCTGCCCATTGCTGAGATTAGCCGATCCATCGGAGGGCGACAGGCCGGCACGCCTCGCCAGGACGGGTGCGAGGATGATGCGCACAAGAGCACCTCGCATCCCCACTCACTCGCCTCAGCACGGTTGGAGGACGATATCCACGTCGCCGCAGCGAGGATTGTCGCTATGGCAGTCAGCCTGACTCGGTTCATGGGGACTTCTCCTTCGATCAGCCTATCGGTCTGTTCGATTCGGGCGCCTGTGCGCATCCTCGAACGGCGGTGAAATCTCGCTTTCGCGTTCAGCGAGCAGGTTGAAATCAGCGATAGGCTTTCTGGTCAGCGTCCGGTCCACGGCCTTGCGTCGCCACTCGGGCATGTCGAGCACATAGGTGGCCCACATCCCGTGCCGGGCAGACATGGCGTAGTTCTGCCAGGTCAGATACTCAGCTGGCGCCGGCGGGTTCACTCGCGCCCAGCCGACGCGCAGCATTTCCAGTGCCAAATCCCGACCGCGCACCGTGCAGTGGCCGAGTGATGCGGCGTCGGCATCGTGATTCCGAACGATACAGGTTACTTGCGCGCTGCCAACCGTGCGCTTCAGCCACGCTTTCGCGAGAGGCCCGCACGGCACCGGTTTCGGGATTTCGCTCGTGCCGTGGCGACGAGGATCGTAGGACCATTGTGGCAGTTCACAGGCGTCGATCGACGCCAGTCGTACCTTGTGTCGGCCGTTTGGGAACCAAAGCGTTCGGCCATCGATAACAGATGTCCGGCCGACGATTCGTCTTGCCTCGCTCAGTTCGAGAACCGAGCTTGCTTCAACGGGCGATCGTCTTTGACCGCGGACGACGTCCGCGGAGTGGACCGGATAGGGCAGGGCGGTCAGCAGCAGAGCCACGACACTCGACCTGACAGGAACCGACGTCATGGCGACGTGCTTCCACGGGTTGCACTTTGACCGAGCAGGAGCGCCGGATGCTGGACATCGTCGAATTGCCAGAGACCGACCTTCTTTTCCCGCGCGGCCTGCTCCACCACCGCGTAGGGTGTGTGGTGTGGCAGGCCGCGTCCGTCGAGGGAGGCGAAGGCAAAGCCGGAGGAGATCATTAGATTGGCGAGGTCCAGCCGGTCGGCGCCGATCGTGGCGTAGCAGGACACGAGGACCGCTCCGGCCGATTTCGCGACCTGCGCACAGACGGGACCTGTATCCGCGATGTAGGCGGCAAACACTGCCAAAGAGGCCTCGCCGCAGTCGTGGCGAGCGCCCGACCTATCGGTGTAAGCTGTGCCGCGCAGGCAGGCCTGCACGCCGAACAGGCGAAAGTGTTGATCGCCGTCCCGCCAGCTGTCTCCGCTTTCGAGCGTCACGCCTGGTTTCAGCTCGAAGTAGCCCTCCGGCGGCGCGGCCGTTGCCGGCGTCAAGCCGATGGTCAGCGACAAGAAGAGGGCAGGGGACTTCATTCGCTCGCAACCCTTGGATCTGCCCACATGCCGTAGCCGCGGCGACCGATGTTCTCGGCCTCTCTCAGATCAGCTCTTGTGGGCGTCCCGTCCGGCCGCTTTGCGATGCGGTGAGTACCGAGCGAGACCAGTTGCTCCTCGAACATGTCGATAGAGTCGAGGCTGCCCGGGTAGTTGTAGTAGCCATAGCAGGTTGCGTCCTGCGCCTCTGCGCCAGCCTCGCTGAAAAAGGCACGGCAGTAGATCACACGGGGCGACTGAAGCAGCGTTGCCAGACCCTGGCGAGCGTAGTCGTCACAGGATCCGGCAAATCCCTCCTTACGATTGACCAGGTCGCCCGAGCACGGCTCGATTCCGTAGAGGTGCACAGTCAGATCGGCATCGACCCGAAAGTCCGTCGCCGAGACCGCCTTGAATCCAGACGCCGACGCATAGCCTTTGCGTTCGGACACGTTCCCCTGGCCGTCATAGTACTCCATGACCAGGACGGTTTTCCCGGGCGCGGCCAGCGAGCGGACGTAGGCTTCGTCCACCGGCCCTGCCGCATAGGCCGGCAGGCATGCGCTGATCGCTGCCACGCACCTGACTGCACGCTTCATCTGCAGTCGCCTCCAAGTTGTCACTTCGGCTGACACTGACCCGTCTCCTGTCTCTTTGCAAGAAAAATCACAATCAAATTGACATTGTTTTTTCTCTCGCCTAACCATTCTCGCATCTACAGTCACAAAGGCCTTGGATGCGGACCCATGGGAAGGCAAGCAAAATCACCGTCGATGGCGCCGCTCCTGGCCGTGACAATCCTCACGAGCATATGCGTTGTCGCGGACCACGCAGCATTGGCGTCCGAGCTTGCTGCATCCACACTGTTCCAGCACCACGAGGCTCGACAAAGTCGGCAAGAGGATGACGTTGCATCCTCGGCCGACACGGTTTCCGAAGCCCGTTGGGCCCGGTCGCCGGACGACTATGCGCTGGGGGAGGGCGGTCGGATCGTTCCCCGGCATCAGGCGCCCGAGCCGATCGGCATGCCAGCATCCGAGGTCGTCGGGTTTGAACCTGACGACAATCATTTTGATAGTGGCGTTCTGTCCGGGATGCCGGAGTGCGGGCCGTCGCCCGCGACATCCGCCGAAATCACGCGCCTCGTCATCGAGGCCTCACAAAGGCACAATGTCGACGCAGGGTTCGCCCTTGCTGTTGTGACCGCGGAAAGCCGGCTCGACCGGCTGCGCAATTCACCAAAGGGCGCGCGCGGGCCAATGCAGCTCATGCCGGCGACGGCCGAGCGATTCGGTGTGACCGATATCTGCGATCCCGAAGAGAACATCGATGGTGGAGTCCGCTATCTCCGCGAGCTCACCGACGAATTCAAAAATCCGCTTCTCGTCGCTGCCGCTTACAACGCCGGAGAGGGCCGCGTGCGCGAACATGTCGGAATTCCCCCGTTCAGGGAAACTCTTCGGTACGTCGCCGAGGTCCTCAACATCCAGATGGGTCTCGAAGGAAGCGGTGCGACTGCGAGCGGAGCGCACGATTTTGCTGATGAGCAGCAATCAACCCCCGCCCGCGGAGTCATCACGTCGCGCGAACGCCGCCAGTGGGTCGGCGGTGTCATGCATTTCTAGCCGGAGGCCACCATGAACGACGTTTCCTATTCACCTGCTGCTCGGCCAGTGCCAATGCCGATAGCATTCGCCACGATACTGGCCATCTGTCTGGTGTTTGCCGAGCCGGCATTCGCACAATCGTCTGGTGCCTTTGCCCCGCTGGAAACCGCTGTCCAGATGATCGTGGATTTCATCACCGGCCCGTTCGGGCGGCTGCTCGCCATCATCGCGGTGATCGCACTTGGCTTCCTTGCGTTCGCCGGACGTCTCTCCTGGTTCACAGCCGGCGCGGTCGTGCTCGGAATCGGCCTCGTCTTTGGCGCACCGGCGATCGTCGACGAGATGATCGCCGCCGTCGGGAACTGAGCCATGGTCGAGTTCACCGACGAAAAGCCCCATCTGACCCCGCTCGTGATCGGCCTTACCCGACCGCCCATGATGTGGGGTATCCCGCTCAACGCCTTCTACATCATCGTCGGGTTCACGCTGATCGCCTTCCTGGTGAGCACGAGCTTTTGGTCGGCGCTGATTGCCCCGCTGATCTATCTCGCGCTCTTCGCCTTCTGCAGTCGCGACATCCGGATCCTCGATCTTGCTCAGGTGGTCGGCCGCCGCACGCCGCGGACTCCCAACCGGCTGTTCTGGCGCACCAACTCGTACGGACCCTGACCATGCTGAACGTCGTCGCCGAAGAGTTGGGATTTGGCCGTGAGCGCCGGCGCGAACGGCCGATGTCGACCCACATTCCCTATCTGCGCCATGTCGCCGACACCGTCATCGGGCTCGAAAGCGGTGCGATCCTTTCGGTGATCAAGCTAGACGGTTTGTTCTTTCAGACTGAGGATCAGGCCGAGCTCAATATGCGCGCGGCTGTGCAGAACACGCTGATCCGAGCGCTCGGCTCGAGCCGCTATTCTCTCTGGTCGACGGTGATCCGCAAGGAGGTCAAGCCCTCGATCGGCGGGACCTTCTCGGATCCGTTCTGCGATCTTGTGAACACCCGCTATATGGCATCGCTGCGCGACAAGCGCATGTTCACTAACGAGCTTTACCTCACGATCGTCCGCTCCGGAATGCGTGGAGCGCTCGGCGCTGCCGAAGGTTTTTCGCGACTGCTCGATCGCTCCTCCGGCAGGGAAGTCCTTGAGCAGCGACTGCACGAACGCATCAACGATCTCGAAGAGATCGTGGGCAACGTCACGCGTGAACTGCAAAAGTACGGCGCGCGTCCGCTTGGCGTCGTCTACCGAAACGGAGAGCCGTACTCAGAACCCTGCGCCTTCATCAACACGCTGCTCACCTGTGGCATCGCGCGCGACATGCGCCTGCCCCGCATGGGTATCCGCAGCTATGTCGGGACGTCGCGTCTGCATTTCTCAAAGCGAACATTGCAGGCGCAGGGTCCGACCGAGGCGGAGAACCGTTTCGGTGCCATGCTGTCGATCAAGGAGTATCCCCCATTCTCCGGACCCGGGATGCTCGACGGGCTCCTGCAGATGAACCACGAGTTCATCTGCACCCAGTCGTTCACGCTCGCCGACAAACCGATCGCGCAGGAGCGCATTTCGCGGCTGCAGCGCCAGATCCACGCGTCGGATGAATCGGGCAGCACCGTCGAGACCGATATCGATTTCGCGCTGAACAGCCTTCTCAACCAGGAAGCCGTGTTCGGCTATCACCATTTCAGCCTGTTGTGCCTGTCACGCGACCTCGCTGGCCTCGACAAGGCGGTCGCCGAACTCGGCTCCTGCCTGACCGACATGAACATCAACTGGCTGCGCGAGGACCTCAACATGGAGGCCTCGTTCTGGGCGCAGCTGCCGGGCAATCACGCCTACATCGCACGCTCCTGCATGCTGTCCAGCGCGAACTTTTCCGGCTTCTCGTCGCTGCACAATTTCGCCACCGGCTCGGCGCGCGGCAATCACTGGGGATTGCCGATTTCGATCCTCGAAACGACGTCGCAGACGCCCTACTGGTTCAATTTCCATCAGCGCGACATCGGCCATTTTCTGGTGACCGGTCCGACCGGATCGGGCAAGACCGTGGCGCTGACATTCCTGCTTGCGCAGGCCTTCCGCATATCGCCTGAGCCGCGGGCCGTCTTCTTCGATAAGGACCGCGGCGCCGAGATTTTTGTCCGCGCCGTCGGCGGCGACTACGAGGTGCTCCAGCCGGGCGTGGCGACCGGGTTCAATCCGCTGCAGCTCGAGAACAGCGCGACCAATCGCGAGTTCCTGCATCGTCTCCTCAAGGCCATGCTCGATCCTGCAGACGGCCACGGCTTTTCCCAGGAGGAAGAGGACACGCTGGAGCGCGCCATCGGACGCATCTGCCAGGAGCCGGTCGAGCAGCGCACTCTTGCCAACCTTTCCGGCCTGTTGATGGGCCGCGCACGCTCCGACGCCAACGATCTCCAGTCACGTCTGCGTCCATGGTTCGAGGGCGAGAAGGCTTGGCTCTTCAACGCGCCGCGAGACGTCCTGTCCTTCTCAGGTCGGAGGATCTTTGGCTTCGACATGACGCACATCCTCGACAACCAGGAGGTGCGCACGCCGGCGCTGATGTACCTCTACCACCGGCTGGACGAGCTGCTCACCGGCGAACCGGTCCTCATCTTCATGGATGAAGGCTGGAAGCTTCTGCAGGATCCGGTCTTCTCCAATTACATCGTCGACAAGATGAAGACGATCCGCAAGCTCAACGGGATCGTGGGGTTCGGCACACAGTCGGCGGCCGACATTGCGCGTTCGTCGCAGTCGCACACGCTGATCGAGCAGTCGGCCACCAATCTGCATTTCCCCAACCCGCGCGCGGACGAGGAAAGCTACATTCGGCGGTTCGGACTGACCGCCAAGGAGTACGCCTTCATTCGCAACACGCCGCCTGAGCGGCGGACATTTTTAATCAAGCACGGCAACGACTCCGTCATCGCCAGGCTCGACCTCACCTCCATGCCGGATCTCGTTCGCGTGATGTCCGGCCGCAAGGAGACGATCGAGCAGTGTGCCGCACTTCGCGCACATCTCGGCGACGATCCGCGAGAGTGGTTGCCTGCTTTCTGCGGCTGGCAGGTTCCAGCATGATCAAACGTCTTTCTCTCATACTGATCTTTGCGGCATCGCCTGCGTTTGCCGATATCCCGACCATCGACGGCACGGTGCTCGACGAGCGCGAGGAGCGTGACCGGAAGACCGGCGAGATCGAAAAGGTCGACGAGGAGCGCTACGTCAATAATCAGAGCGTGACGTGCTCGATGTACCGGCCCGGCCGGAAGGATGATCCTGTCGCTGCCGCGAATGCCAACCCTGCGATCGCCGGCCTGGTTCGCCGGATCGCGCGTGAGGAAGGCGTAGACGAAAACCAGTTCCTGGCGCTCGTCTATCAAGAGAGCCGCTTCAACCCCTGCGCCAAATCTCCAGCGGGCGCGATCGGGCTTGCCCAGCTGATGCCGGGAACCGCAGGCGATCTCGGCGTCGATCCTTACAATATCGAGCAGAACCTGCGCGGCGGCGCGCGCTACTACAAGCAGCAGCTTCGAAAATACAACGGCAATGTCTCGCTGGCACTTGCCGCCTACAATGCCGGCGCGGGCAACGTGAACAAATATGGCGGCATCCCGCCGTTCAAGGAGACCCAGGGCTACGTCGCCAACATAACCCAGAGGTGGCTGCCGGCCTTCGGCGGCTCAGACAAGTCCGGCATTCCGCTCAATTATGGCGGTGGCGGCGCCTATGGGGGCGTCCGGACCAGCACGATCAACGCAATGGGCCTGACCGCGGCGATCGGGGAGGGGTCCGGCGACGTTACGTCCTGGCTGACGCAACTTGGCGACATGAGTGCCGGCACGATCCAGGACAGCTGGGATCACAATTCGGGTGCGCGCAACGCCAACATTGAGCTGATCAACCGGCTTGTTTTGCTCGGCACGGCATTCGCCGATCTCACCAATTCCAGCAACGCGATGACACTGGGCGACCTGTCCGGCACCAATCGATCGACCCGCTACGAGACGGGCAACGATGACGACGATCGGCCGGTGGCCGGCTTCTGCGACGAGCGCGAGGGCTTTGTCTGGGATGCCGACGCAAAGGCATGTGTCCAGCGCATCGACCGCCAAGCGGACCTGCTTCTCGAGACTCAGTGAAGGAGATCGACATGAAACGTTCATTGGCATTCCTGGCATTGGTCGGCGCGGGGATCGCGCCGGCTGCCGCCGATATCCCGGTCATCGACAAGACGAACTACGCGGTCGCGCGGGACACGGCCGAAAAGACCGGCAATATCCTCGATACCAACAAGGAGATTCTCACAACGGTTGAGGAGACCCTGAAAGCGGTCACCGGCGACCGAGGCGGTGACGCAGGTCCCCTCAAGGATATCGCGATCGGCAACGGTTTTTCCGTCTCCTCCATGCCGTCCTTCGACAGCATACTGAAGGGCGGGATCGCCGATTTCGGGTCGCTAGACCCCAAGGTGGTGGAAGCCGCGACGCTGTTCATCAACGGCCTGCAGCTGGTGCGCTCCCTCTCCGGGAAGGAGAACAGCTCACTGGCGAGCGACAAATCCTACGAAGAGCTCATGAAAACGGTGATGGGCGTGTCGGCCCTGATCACCGGTTCTCAAGCTGCGGTCGAAACGCGCCGCTCCGCTCTCGAAACCGCCGGCGGTGACATCGGAAAGGCGGAGGACATCAAGGGCTCGATCGACCAGAACACGCAGCTTCAGGTTCAGACGGGCCTGACGTTGAACGAGATGATCGGCGTGCTGAACGCCGGCGTTCAGTCGCTGCACGCCGAGAACCAGCGCAAGCTGACCGACATGTCGAACACCAAAAAAGCGCTGCGGTACGAATGAAAGGGCGGCAATGGATTTCGAACGCTCTTGTGTTCGCGCTGGCCATTCTCAGCAGCGGATGTGGCACCGCGCGCGAGAAGGCGGCGCCGTGCAAACGGCCGGCCAATCTGTCCAGCTATGCCAGCACGGGGGACGAGTGCGGGCCGATGACCTCGGTCAATTCGGACCGTGCAGCGGCATTGGCGGCAATCCAGAATTTGGCGACCGGCCACGAAGAATAGGGCAGGGTGGTGGACGATTTTATTGGCGAACTGCTGGATCGGATCGATGCCTCGGGGCAGAATTTCTCGCGAAGCGCCTACGAGGCACTAAGCCAGGATCTCGAGCCGCTGCTTCGCCTGCTCTTCGTCCTTGCGGTCCTGTTCTATGGCGTGCAGCTGTTCCTCGGAACGTCACGTCTCAGCGTCGCGGAGATCATTGGCCGCCTGGTGCGCGTCTTCGTCATTCTGATCCTGGTCGGCACCTGGTCCAATTTCAACGATCTTGTCTATGACTGGCTGACCACCGTGCCGGAGGCGGCGGGGCGCGCCATCCTGGCGGCATCCGGCACGGGCGTGACCGAGCCAACGAATGGGCTGTCGCAGATCTGGAAGACCGCGAATACCGCCGCAGCGGCGTTCTCGGAGCAGGCAGGCTATCTGTCCGTTCTGCCCGCTTTGATCGGCATGATCATCATGGTTTTTGCCGGCCTGTTCGTCGCCATCGCGCTGGGCATTCTCGTCCTGGCCAAGGTCGTGCTGTGGGTGCTGCTGGGTACAGCGCCGATCTTCATTGCCTGCTTCTTTTTCGATGCGACTCGCAGTTACGCCATGGGATGGCTGAACCAGTCATTGCTCTATGCGATCATTCCGCTGTTCGTCTATGTGATTGCCGCCTTCCTGATTGCGGCGATGGAGCCGGAGCTGACGACGATCGATAGCATCTCCGGAAATCGCGAGCTGAAACTCAGTGACTTTGCTGCTTTCATCATGCTTTGCCTTGCTGGCAGCTTTGTTCTTCTGCAGGTGCAATCCCTCGCACAAGGCATAGCTGGGGGGTTGGCGACGCCGATCGGGCCTCGGTCGCGACAGATGACCACGCAAGGAATTTTCTGGGGTCGCGAAGCGATCGGCCAGTCGGCGCGCCAGACGCAGGCGGCGGTCCATCGCGTCCAGGCTCGACTCCACGCACCACGGCAGAATGGGGCGGGTGCCTCCATGCAGCGCGCGATCACGTCCAATGGAACGCCTCGGCAAAGCTGACGCCAGGTTGGTGGTGGATTCCGACAAAAAAGAAAAGGGCAAGGATGGCAGACAAGTCCGAATCCGCGCTGCGGTCCTATTTCCAGCAAGGCGATATCTGGGAGCAGGAGATCATCAAACGGGCGAAGCGCTCGGCGCGCGTCGCCTGGTTCTTTTCGATCGTCTTTGCCGGGATCGCACTGCTCAGCCTGCTTGCAGTAGTGCTGATGCTGCCTCTGAAGAGCTTCGAGCCCTATGTCGTCACCGTCGACCAGACAACAGGCTACATCGAGGTCAAGTCCGGTCTGACTCGGCCGGCCAGTCTCACCGAGCAGCAGGCGATCACACAAGCCAATGTCGTGCGCTACATCCGTGCCCGCGAAGGTTACGACCCCTACGCCATCACCGAGAATTTTGGTATCGCGGCGCTCCTGTCCGCCGACGAGGCGGCGCGCGAACTGCAGACCCTCTACAGTGCGGCAAATGCGCAGAATCCCACGAAGGTCTATGGCCGGCTGAAGCGGGTACTCGTCGAGATCAAGTCGGTGACGTTTCCGAACGCCAGCACGGCGATCGTCCGGTTCTCCACCAACGAACGCAGCGACACGGAATCGGTCGTCCGTCATTGGATCTCCGTCGTGCGCTTCCGCTACACCGATACGCCGGTCCGCAACGAGTGGCGCTTCGAAAACCCTCTGGGGTTCCAAGTCTATTCCTACCGTCGGGATCAGGAAACGGTCACGCCCGGAGATGCGCAATGAGGGGCCGCTCCTGGACAGCGGTGCTGATGCTGTGCGGCTCTCTCTGGCCAGCGCTGGCGGCGCAGACCCCGAAGGGCGGCTCCCTCGATGCACGGGTGACCAGCGTCACCTACCAGGAGAACAACGTCGTCCAGGTTTTCGCGACCTACGGCATCTCGACAATGATCATCTTCGACGAGGACGAAAAGTTCGAAACGATCTCGCTCGGCGACACGGAAAGCTGGCAGGTCGTCCCAGCCGAGAAGGGCAACATCCTCTTCGTCAAGCCGATCGCCAAGGACGTCGTGACGAACATGAACGTCGTGACCGACAAGCGCATCTATTATCTCGAACTGCACGATTTCGCGCCCGAGGCCGGCCGCAAGGTTTTTGGCATCCGCTTCCACTATCCGGAGAAGAACCTCAACGCCGCCTTGCGGCGGGAGGCCGAGCAGCGAGCGGCCTGGCCGAACATCTCCGGTATCGACAAGGCCAACGTCAATATCGATTATTCGTTCTCGGGTGATGCCCGCCTGAAGCCGCTCATGGTCTTCGATGACGGCAACAAGACCTTCTTCAAGTTCGATCGCCGCGTTCCAGCGATTTTCGCGGTCAACTCGGATTTCTCCGAAACGCTTCGAAACTTCCGCAGGGAAGGGGAGTACGTCGTCGTCGACGGGACGGCGACCCAGTTCACCTTGCGGGATGGCGATCAGTGGATCTGCATCTTCAATCTCAGAAAGCCGGATTTCGCAGCGCCGGATCCGGCAATCCTCGGGCCGGTTGAAGATGACAAGGCCAAGCGCAGGCGTCGGAGCGGAAACTGATGAAGCGCTCCCCCGAACTCGAGGCCCTTGGTCAGGGCGACGATCCGGTCATTGCCGATAATGCCGTTCGACGTAAGCAACTGGTCGGTGGCGCAGTCTTGCTGCTACTCGGCCTAGTCGCCGGCTATCTGGTTCTCGCAGGCAGGCAACCGCCGGTCCGCGACATGCTCGACGGCGACGAGGAATTCACCACAACCACATTTCGTCCACCGTCCTTCGTGCGCGAGGGCGAGCCCGAGCCGGAACCCCCGGCGCCGGAAGTCGTGCAAATACCGCCGCCGCCGCCTCCACCTCCGGCCGAAGAGGTCGATACCACCGAGTTCGACGTCCCACCGCCGCCCGTGCCAGGCGCACCTCCACCGCCACAGCAGGCGACTGAGCCGCCGGTGGAAGAGTTCCCAGAGCGCTTCCGCTCGAAGCTGGTGGTCATCGACAATGCGTCCGCCGGCGAGCAAGGCAATTTGACTGGCAACGGAGGGGAGGGGCTTACCGTCGCCGGTGAGGATCGCAGCAGCAAGTTCCTTGCCGCGGCAGCCAGCATTGGGGACCGTAGCGCCAGAGCGAGGAAGATCGGGCGCATCGATGCGCTTGTTCCGGAAGGCACGCTGATCCCCGGGATTCTCGAGACGGCCATCGTCAGCGATCTGCCGGGCCAGGTGAGGGCGATCGTCTCGCAGGACGTCTATTCCTTTGACGGTAGACGCGTTCTGATCCCAAGCGGCACCCGGCTCATCGGCGAGTACCAGTCCGAGATCACGCGCGGACAGACGAGAATCTTCGTGGTCTGGACTCGCATGCTGCGCGATGACGGGGTGTCGGTCCGGCTGAATTCGATCGGCGCCGACAGCCTGGGTCGTGCCGGCCTTACCGGGCGCGTCGACAAGAAGTTTCGGGAGCGCTTCGGAGCGGCCATTTTTCTGTCGATCGTCGGCGCCGGCGCCAGTTACCTGACCGGTTACGGCAGCGAGGCCGCGGCCGGAGACAACGATGATGCGCAGAATGCTGAGGAGTTGGCCCGCGAAACCCTCGCGCAGACCTTCTCCGACATGGCCAACCAGGCACTAGGAGATTCCTTGCGAATTCCACCGACGATCAGCGTCGGTCAGGGCGAGCGCATCTTCGTCTTCGTCCGCCAGGATCTCGATTTTTCCGCCATGTACGAGGATCCCGTCACCGAGGCACTGAGGGAGATCCGTCGTGAACGTAATCTCGACTAGCTTCGCCGCAGAGGAGAAACACCATTTCCTGAACCGCGCGCTTGAGCCGCTGCGGCCATTTCTCGATGACAGCCAGGTCGTCGAGATCTCCATCAACTCCCCAGGCCAGGTTTATGTGGAGCGCTTGGGCTCGGCCCATATGGAACACTATGAAATAGCAGAGCTCACCGCCGATGAGATCGTCAACATCGGCGAACGCGTCGCCGCCACGACCAATCAGTTTATCAACCGCTCGAGTCCGATTCTCAGTGCCGCCCTGCCCACCGGCGAGCGGATACAGGTCGTACTGCCGCCAGCGGCAGCTAACGGCGGCGCCGTTTCCATCCGCAAGCAGGTCATCAGCAACTTCACGCTCGATGACTATCGCGATCAAGGATCGCTTGATCAGGTGACGGTCGCCGTCGGTGGTCTCAGCGAGACCGATCATGCGTTGATCGAGCAGCTGTCCGCCAAGGATATCTACGGTTTCATTCGAACGGCCATCATCAATCGCGTGTCCATCCTGATCAGCGGCGGCACCTCGAGCGGCAAGACGACGTTTCTCAATGCCTGCCTCAAATCGGTCGACCCGCATGAGCGGATCATCACGTTGGAGGATACGCGGGAGCTCTTTCCGCCTCAGGACAACGCGGTGCATCTCCTCGCCTCCCGCGGCGACCAGGGGACGGCCAGCGTGACGATCCAGTCGCTGCTCGAAGCTTCGCTACGAATGAGACCCGATCGTCTTTTTGTCGGGGAGGTCAGGGGATCGGAGGCATTTGCGTTCCTGCGTGCGATCAATACCGGCCACCCGGGCTCAATGTCGACTGTCCACGCCGACACGCCGCTCGGGGCCTATGAGCAGCTTGCCATGATGGTCATGCAGTCGGGACTGTCGGCGGCCTATCCAAAGGCTGACCTGATCTCCTACATCCAGAGCGTCATCCCGATCGTGATCCAGTTGCGCAGGGAAGGGGGCCGGCGCGGCGTTTCGGAAATCTTCTTCGCGCGCGGGCGGACGGATACGCCATGACCGGATCACTCCGCGTTTTCTATCTCGGCTTTTGTCTGACCGTCGCCTTTGCCGTCTGGCTGCTGGCTTATGGTCTCGGTTTGCAGCTGCTCTATGGAGACGGCAGAATCCTGCAGGCGACCATCACCACGAATCCCTTTGCCCCATTTGAGCAGCTGATCGCCTATGGGGACAGCGGCGTCCTGCGCATTGTGGCGCTGGGCGCTGTGGTCCCAGCGGCTCTTCTCGCGGGGATCGTCGCTTATGTCGGCCTTCGACCGAGCGCGAGCCCACTCGGTGACGCCCGGTTCCAGACCGCCATGACGCTCCGCCGCGATGGATGGTTCGGGAAGAAAGGCAAGATCCTTGGCCGTTTCGGTCGCCAGGTTCTTCGCGTGGACGATGATCGGCATCACCTGATCATCGGACCGACGCGCTCTGGAAAGGGGGCTTGCTACGTCATTCCAAACGCGCTCTCACATGATGGCTCGATGATCGTCACCGACCTGAAAGGGGAAATCTTTCGCAGCACCGCCGGCTATCGCAAATCGAAGGGCGGCCAAGTCTTCCTGTTCGCGCCCGGATCGGAACGGACGCATCGCTACAACCCGCTCGACTTCATCCGGCCGGATCGCGGTGACCGCACCACCGACATCCAAAACATAGCAGCAATCCTCGTCCCGGAAGTCGCTGAATCCGAGAATTCGATCTGGCAGGCGACCGCCCAGCAGGTCATCGCCGGCGCCATCAGCTACGTCAACGAAAGCCTCTACTACAAAGGTCATCGGACCCTCGGCGAGGTCACATCCTTCTTTAACAGCGGCGCCAATCTCCAGGCGATGATGACCCTCATCCAGGAGCGCGAGCCTTATCTGTCTCGCTTCACCATGGAAAGCTTCAACGCCTACATCGCTCTGTCCGAGCGCGCCGCCGCTTCCGCGCTCCTTGACATCCAGAAGGCTTTGCGACCGTTTCGCAACGAACGCGTCGTGGCAGCGACGTCGGTGACCGACATGGACCTGCGGGCCTTGAAGCGCCGCCCAATCTCGATCTATCTCGCGCCCAATGTCACCGACATCACGTTGTTGCGACCGTTGCTCGCGCTGTTCGTGCAGCAAACGCTCGATACGCTGATGCTCGAGCACGCGGAGCGCTCGGTACCGGTCTACTTCCTGCTCGACGAGTTCCGTCAGTTGAAGAAGATGAGCGAAATCACGACCAAGCTGCCCTACGTCGCCGGCTACAATGTCAAGATGGCCTTCGTGATCCAGGACCTGAAGAACCTGGACGAGATCTATGGCGAAACCTCTCGCCATTCATTGATGGGCAACTGCGGCTACCAGCTGGTTTTCGGCGCCAATGACCAGGTGACAGCGGAGGCCGTCTCGAAGGGCCTGGGCAAGCGCACTGTCCGATATAAGACCGAGTCCCGCACGATCGAGCTGATGGGCCTGCACCGTCGTACCAAGGTGGAGCAACTGCGGGAGCGCGACCTGATGATGCCGCAGGAAGTGCGACAGATGCCCGGAGACAAGATGGTGATCCTTGCCGAGGGGCAGGGGCCGATCTTCGCCGACAAGCTGCGGTTCTTCCGGACAGCGCCCTTCCGGGAGCTGGAAAGGTTCTCACAGACATATGTGCCAGATGTGCCAGCAACCGAGTTTCTGCCACCGCGGCCGGTTCCAGCGACAACCAGCGCCTATGTTGGCGAACACAACGACGCTTCCAAGCCGGAGGAGCTGAAAGGCAGCCGCGAGACTGTAGCAAGACCTTCCGCCAGGAGGCGTTCGTCAGCTTCAAACGTTCCTGCCAGCAAGCTCGAAGGCCAGGCTTCGGCACCTGCCGTCAGAACGGCTTCGGCTCGAGGCCGTGCAAACGGCGCCACACTGAGCTCGCTCGACGCGGATTTCGTGAAGGCTGCACGGCGGTTGAAGTCACTCGCAACAGAGCCGGTCAAAGCCGGCAAGCCGCGCGACACATCAGGCAATTGGGGACGGATTTTCGATGCTACCATACCTGACGAGCTTGAGATCGTTGAGGCGGAGGCTGTGTGACCAGCAGCGGGCAAGTCGTGGCCCGAACACATCCAGCCAAGCGCACCCACCGCGATAGCCCTGGTTGATCTTTCGACGGCGGACACAGTTTGGTCGACCAGCAAGCAATACCCATATGAGCCCCTCAGAGGGTTGAGGAAGGAGCCATGCGGAACGTTCCGGGTATCACCATGTTTGAGCCGGCCGAGATCATCGCCACGAACTTATTCGCCTTGCCGATATTGCTGCTGTTGACGAACATCAGCCGAACGTCGGCAATAGCCTAGCAAAATCAAAAACTTAGTTCCATAAGCTATGTTATGCGACTTAGCGTTGTATTATGGACGAAGTACAATTTCAGATAGCGACGCCGGCATTACAACGACGACGCTGGGCATGATCGTTCGTTCGGAAACTGGCATGTCCGCCCTATCTTTGCTCCCGCGGCGGGCGTTGTGCTTTCAACCTCAGCGCTTCTTCTGCATCAGCACCCAGACGGCAAAGGCCTTGCGGTCCGATCGAGGCTCAGCCTTTAGCGCCGCGATCGCCTGCTCACAATTGTCGATCAGGACCAGCACGCCAGGGCGCGTGTAGCGCGACTCCGGATCGTAATCGGCATTGTGCCGCTCTTCCTGCATGGTCTCGAAGGTGTCGGAGAAGACGAGAATCCCGTTCGGGAAATTCTTGGTCGCCGCGTTCTTGCAGGAATTCTTCGCGATCCCGTGTTCCAGCGAGCGATAGACCTGCACCCAAGCCGGCGAGCTGCGGACTTGCGCGGTCGACCCGACGAGCAGATCCGCACATTCGCGCGCCAAAGTATGGAACAGGGCGTAGTATGCCGTGCTGACGCCGCGCTTCAGATCCGATTGTCGAGGACGCTTCGCGCTGGCCCTGGCAAGGCGCCGGGCAGTGCCGATCAATTCGGCCGTCACGTTAGCTTGCTATCTTCTGCTGTTCATCGAAGTGATGGCGGATATGAGGGAATCGTGTTTCGCCGATCCTTGCAAGCTGCTGGCGGATCGCCGTCACAAGGCCAAAGGTTGCTTTCGAAGCGATCGGCTTATCAAGAGCCTTGTAGCGCACATCGACCAGGAGAACCGGATCGCCGTCACGATCCTGGCCGGGAGCAACGTTAACTCCGGTGTAGCCGTAGTCAGCCAGCCGGTCTCGGAGCACTTCCTCGACCGCCTTCCTAACCTTCGTGTCAACCTGCGAGTCTTTAGCTTCTGTGGTCATGGTCGTCTTATAGCCGATAAGCAGCGATAACGCCACCGGAGCGCCTTCGCGTCGCTCTTTCAAGCTTCCTGCTGCAGCGCTCACCGCGTCCATTTTTGACGCTCAGGTCGTCCAATTTAAAGTGGTAAGCCGGTGGATTTCCCGGAAGCACTCATTATGCTTGCGTCGCTGTTTACTGCGCATTCTGCTCCGTCTCGGTTATGAAGCTGAGGACGGTGGTGGCGCGGAACCTGCGACGGATGCGTTACAACAAGGGCATGTCGCAGGAAGAATTGGCCGCAGCCAGCGGAAGCTGGGGGAACTCTTGGCGTCAGCTTTCAGCAGATTCAAAAATATGAGCGTGGGACGAACCGGATTGCCGTGACCACATTGGTGCGTGCTGCCACCGCCCTGAGCGCACCGATGTCGTTCTTCTTCGACGGCGTGGGGCCTCAGATCAGAAAACCCAAGCAACCGATGCTCTATGGAGGCGACATCGTTATTGCGCAGGCACTAGCAAAGATCGAGGCTCGCAAGGTCCGTGCAGCGTTTCGAACCCTCATTCGCGCACTGGTACAGGAGCGACTACCAGGCGCAAGGCGTTCGCGAAGTCTTGCGACTATGCCTGCGCGATTGCCCAGCCCGATGCGTCAATCGTGATGACGTCGCTCGCCGCGTAGCGATCATTGGTGAGAGCCATGCGGGTTACGCCTTTCCCGTGCTCGACCTTCTGCCAGTAGCCGGCGCGAGGACGTGCTTCGTCAGCACCGTCACAGGCCCTGGCGATATGTTGGTCGCGCACGCCGGATTGCCGGGCAATCTCCGTCATGGGCATCGACCAGACCAGATCGTGCAATTGCTCGCGGGTCACTTTCATTGATCGTCGTGACGCTCCTGACCCAACACGAACTCTCTGATAGGAGCCACCCAACGATCGGCCGTCTGGTAGAGATCGACAATCCGGGCTTCGACCGTACCAAGCTGGGGCCCAAAATAAACGAGCGGGGCCACAATCGCAAAGGCCAGAATTGCGATCGAGAGGAACCCATCTGGTCGATCTTCCGAGCCTTCCGGTGGCGGAAGCTGATTGTTGCGCCAGTCGCTCTTCATGACCAACTCCTACCTTTCCCGATCTTCGCGATCGCGGTCCTGTCGCTCCTCGACTTCTCGCTCGATCTGGCGAAGACGCGGTACATGCTGCTGCGGCGGATCGGATCTGGCAAGTTCGGCATCGAGGGCCGGCTTCCTTTCGACAGCTCGGTCCTCGGGGTGCTGCGTGCGTGGTCCGGTCGACATGGTGGCCTGCTGCTCGATGACTTGATCATCCTGACCCGGTGTCATCTGGACCTCCTGAGCTGGATCGCGATATTGCTCCGCTTCGGCAACATCCTGGAACCCATTGGGCGCGCCATCGACCCGGCGGTTTGCGCCGGCGTTGATTGAAGCAGCTTGCTCATCCCTCGCTTCGCCCCTTTCGCTTCGCGCTTGTTCGGCGCGGGACAGTGCGATCTGATCGATAGTACGCTGCAGGTCCGGATCCGATTTCGCGGCTTCACGCATATATTGGTTGTCACCATCGATCGCCATTTCGACCGCCCGGTTGACTTCCCGCTCGAGCCCTGCCCAGTAGCTTGACGCGAAGGACTGCGGCAGCTCGCCCGCTTCAATCCGCTCAAGCCCCTCGCGATAGTGACTGACCTGGACGAGAACCTCGTTCGCTGTTTCGACCGCCTCAAGTCCGAACCGCGCCACCGCCGCATTCCACTGGACGTTGGGATCTTCAAACCGATCGTCGCTCGAGCCACGCGAGTCCTGCCCACCCTCGCGGTCAACGTGGCGTTCGGTGAGATCGAGATATTCCCGGCGGATGTCGACCACTTCCCGCGCCGCCGCGGCGATCTCGTCGAAGTCGCCACGATCCGCTTCGTCGAGCGTCTGCTCTACAGACGCAAGGACAGCCTCTACACGGGTTTCGTAGGCCTCGAATTCCGGACGCGTCATCTCTCGCATCTGTCCATCCTCACCGTTCACGAACTCGGCCAACTCTATCATATTGGTTATGTTCTTGACAGGTTCGTTTGCGTTTTCTGCGAAAACACGCTCATTTTGAGTGTTCTCCCAAAATCCTTGCAAGCGACCGCTCTGAAGCATTGCAAAGGCGCCCTCGCGCGAGCCGCCAGCCTCATTGGCAAGATCGCTCCAGGCCTCGGCCGCTGTGGCCGCGTACTGCCGGCTACGGTCGGTGGTGGCGAGGTTGATGTCGTTCGCGCGCTTGGCCCGATAGCGGCTATTCGCGGCGGAGCTGGTCCCTTCATGCTCGGTCCGGCCGCGATAGCTGACGGGCCGCACCTGGTTGCGGGTATAGGCCGGCGCGTTGGCGAACTCGCGACGGTCGGTCAACTCCATGTCGATGCCCTGCTCGCGCGCCTTCTCGGCCATCACGGAGCGCCATTCCCGAAACATCTGCGGGCTGGTGACGATCCTCTCTCCGCTCTCCGACCGCATCGTCACGATCGCGTGGGCATGAATGTGTGGCCGCTTGCCGCCCTCAGCCGCTTCCTTCGGATCGAGCGCCGGATCGTGGACGGCAAACACATAGCGATGCCCGGCGAACTGATCGCCGAGGAACTCCCGCACGGCAGCTTCGAAGGCCGGTCCATCCGTGCCGGCCCGTGCCGAGACGATCAGGTGCATGACGTCCCTACCCTTGCGGCTGTGCAATTCCTTGCGCCATTCCTTCTGTACGAGATCGCCGGCCTGCGTGGCGTCTGCGATCAACCGCCCGGTGTCGTCGCGAACCTCGCCTTCCGCACTGGCGACCAGTTCGCGCACACGCGCGGTGCCCCATTCCACTCCATTGCCGTAGCCATGGAATCGGAACCGGGCCTCGACATCCCGACTGGCATCGGAATCGTCAAATCGCTGCTGGACGATCTCGGCGGCCTTCTGGTCGCCGGTCAGCCGCTCCCCGCTTCCGTCGCGCAGCACGACAACACCAGAGATATGGGTCTCGCCCGAAGATCGCTGCCGCGCGGTGCAGACGAATCGCCGATCACCAAATCCCGCGCGCAGGATTTCGCGCAGCTGGTCGTCCTGGTCGCTGTCATCGCGCAGTGATGCCGTATCGACCGAGACGTGGAATACGCCCAGATCCCGGCTGGCGGCCCGATTGTCGAAGAGATGCTCCCACTCGGCACGTTGTTCGGCGAGTGCATCCTTGCCGAGCACACGCTCCCCACGCTCATTCTCGACCGCCAGTTCTCCGCCCCTCGATGTGTAGCTCATCATCGCGCCGGCGCGCGCGCCTCCACCATAGGAGGCAAGCTTGACCACGGCTGGTTGACTGCCACGCGCCAGCGCACCAAAGCGCGTTCGCATCGAGCGTCCGGCCGCACCCGCGCCAGAACGCGACCACCGCAGCCCGTTTCCGCCCTGCCGCCGCCGCGCTCGGCCGAAGCCGCCCAGCCCCTCATCGCCGATCCGCGCCACCCCTCCCCTTCGCGGCTCTTCCCAGTCGCTCCTTTCAGCCTGGCCGAGCTGCATCTCGTTCAGCAGCATGGCGCGCCGGCGCTCCCACTCCCGTTCGAAGGCACCGGGAAAGAATTCCATCAGGCATTCTCCCCGCGTCGGGCAGCAGCTGTCCGCCGTGTCATATGAGCAAGCTCCGACGCGAGCGTGGTTGCAACGCTATGCGCATCCCTGATGCTGCCTGCAACATCGCCTTCAACCGGCAATTTGCCGGTGTTGATGGCTCTGGCGATCTGATTGAGGTTGCCGCCGATCGCCCGCATGCCGTCGGCAAGCAGGCCGAGCACCAGTCGATCCCCTTCACCGAGGAACGGCCTGACGCCGGCGCCCTCCATGGACAGAGACCGGACGAAGCCGGAAACGGTCATCCCGGCTGCGCTCGCGGCGGCCTCCAGCGCATCATACTCGGCGGGAGAGAAGCGGATATGCGCCACCTTCTCCTTCCGTTTCGACGCTTCGGAAATGCAGTGAACCATCGACGGAAACACCTTGGATCGTGGTGGTTGCGGCCGCAGGCCGCGGATCGAGGGCCTGTCCCTCGATGGTCAGGAAAATGTATCACATTTTTCCGTATCCTGCCAACACAAATGATAGCGATTTATCCGATATTGACACCGTCAAGCCGTTTTTCCATATCAATATAATTGTGTTTTTCCATGTTCGTGTGCTTCTATATCGATATGAATCCACGTCCACACGATTATGGATTCGTGTGTGAGTAGAAACACATTTTACTGGAGATGAGCCGATGACCGTCGTGATCGCCGCCATCAACGGCAAGGGAGGCGCTGGCAAAACCACCGCGCTAATGAACATCGCCGGCGAATATGCCCTGCGTGGTGGGCACGTCGCCATGATCGACATGGACGCCCGCAACAACCTGATGAAGTGGTGGACCGACTGTCAGGAGAAGGATGCGCAGCCTGAAGGCATCGAAGTCTACAGCCACAAGACCGCGCGGGGATTGGAGCGCTGGATGATGGATAACGCTAACGCGTTCGATCACGTGTTGATCGACACCCCCGGCGAGGACACCTCGATCGTCGATCCGGTGATCGCGGCGGCCGACCTGGTGATCTCGCCGATCCAGCCGTCCAAGCGAGAAGTGCTCGGTGCCATCGACAGTTTCGAGAATGTGCTGAGGGTCAACGAGGCGCTGGGAAAAGCTTGTCGGCACGGCGTCCTGCGGACGCGGATCACCGTGACGGTGAGGCACACGGAACTCTACCGGAAGATTAGGCCGATCATCGAGGACACGGTGAAAACCTATCTGTTCCGCACCGAGGTTTTCGAGCGCAATGTCTACAAGGACATCCACAACGGCATCGGCACGCTTCAGATGCAGGAGGTGACCGACGCGATCGCCAAGGCGCGGCGGGAGACGCAGGCGCTGGTTGCCGAAGTCGATCAACTGCTCGCGAACGAGGCGGCGACAGGACGCGCGGCATGAGCGGAAAGGAGAGCCTGTCGCTGGCTGAATTCGCGACCGCGCCGCGTCGCCAGCGTTCACCGGCAACTTCGGTCCCGAATCGCGTCGGAGACGAAAGCCTTACTACACCGCAGAGTCCGCCAGAAGCGACGACCACAGAAGCGACGGCGAAAGGCGCGGCATCGAGCGAGGCGAGCAAGGCGCTGCGGCAGTTGAAACGGGAGCGGATGAAAGGCACAAGCCATTTCGTGAATGTCAATCTGGATCGGGAAACGAAGCGCCGTCTGAAGCTGGCTTCCTTCAACCTGGACACATCCATGCAGGCCCTGATGGAGAAGGCCATTCGGCAGTATTTGGATGCGAACGGATTTTGACCGGAAGTGCGGTGCGCACGGACCTACGCCAAGAGTCGAGTTGATGTCGTGTCCGAATCCCTGCTAGGAACACTATCGTTTTGGCTCTGATTTTTGGGGTTTGGAGCCAGCAAAGGGATTTTCCCCGTCTCTTTTGGCGGGGTCGGGGCAGCAAGCGGATTCGAGCGAGCCAGGCAATGGCCATCAAGGATGTACAGGCTTACATCGACAGGCAGGGGCTTGTCGAAACGGAGGATTCCGAGGCTGGGAAACCGATCTGGCGCAAGCCGGGATTTGACGGCGTTCGCGGTCTTCTCGAAATCGAGGAGGAGTTGAGCCGCTTCCTGCGCGAGCGTCGCGACGCGCAGAACCTCAATCGCGAACAGGTCGGCATGATGGTCGGCTTGCATCATGAGATCTACGCCCGGCACGAGCGAGCCGGGGCCAAGCTCAGGGTAGCGCGGCTGCTACATCTGGCGGAACTTCTCGATTTCTCTCCGATCGAAGCGATCTACGCCGCGGCGCCGCAGTTCTTTGGCGACACCGAGCAGGAGGCGGAGACCAGGTACAAGCTCGTGATACGCATGCTGGACCTGCCGGCGGCGACTGCACAGAACCTCCTTAGGCTGGTCGAGGAACTGTCGCCCGACACCGGGGCACAGAACGCGGCGAAGCCGCCTGACACGAAGCGTCGGGGCTAACAGGACGTGGGACGCGGACCAGACGCAGTCGACTCAAGGCGCGTGCCGACACGTCACGCGACTTCCGGTGTGGAGAAATAGAAGATCGAGGCGGCTTGCACCGCCCTCGATCCTTGGCCTCATGAGCGGCCGGCTACTGCGAAAACCTCATCGGGATTGGCTCCGGTGCTTTCCCACCATGCCGCTTCGGCTTCGGCCTCGCTGTAGTATACATTCTCGACGCTGAACCGTGCGCCGCTGATGTCCTCGATCTCGGCAATGATGCCGGCGAGACCGCAGAGCTTTTCGGCCGGCACCGGTACCGCGATTGGAACTTCCCCATCGCGATGGTGCCATTCACCGGTGCGGAAATCGAAATACTCGTTCGTGAGGTCGTCAACCAGATAGTCGTCGAGAAGCGCGATCGTGTCGATGAGCCACGTCTCGTACCACGCGGTTTGGTAGTGGTGCAGGTCGTAGAACGCATCCTCATGATCCCCCGTTCCGCGCGCGACAACAAGCGCCCGGTCAGCGTCGAGGATTCTGCGCTGCGCTTCAATCATCTCCGCGAGCTTTGCCGCCAGCCTGTCGTGGACGGTGCGAGCCGGTTCGGTGTCGCAGCCGAGGCGATTTGCGAGAACCGTGATGCGCAAACCAGAGAGCTGGGCGATAAGCATGAGAGTGTTGTGTGCCATGTCATGGTCTCCTTCATCTTGATGACGGAGGCTCCGCGACGGGCAAGTCGAGCATCGGGTCAAGGAGCGCGCAGCGACCGCCGGAGGCGGCGCGTGGGGGTGCCGATTTTCTGGCGGCGCCCTCCTTCAGGGCGACGCCAGAAAATTGGGGGCACCGCGCAGTCCTTGAGGCGATGGGAGCGGCCAGTACACTGGGACGTCAGAGAGATAGACCCGCGGCCCCGCCAGGGGACGCGTCCATGTCCGGCGACCAGCCGGCTGGGGTGCGCGAGGGGTTGCCCCTCGTGGCATCGGGGGCCGGTCGATCCGGTCCTCGATGCCCCCGAGATGGGATCGTTACCGAAGGCGGAGACCGCGTAGCGGGCTCCGTGAGCGGCGCGAAAGCGTCGGGAATAGAGCCCGGTCGGCCGCAGGCCGGCTCGCCCAGACATCGCACCCCAGCCGATGCATCAGCATCCTGAATCGATGAAGCCGGACGGATTCACGGAACTCGTTGGACGGCATGCACCGAGCGCGCGACAATCCATGTTATGCAGAACGAAGACGTGATCCATCTCCATCGCATTGACCCGGCGCGAAACATGGCAAGGTTCTACCGCCTGACGTCGACGCCGAGCCTGTTCGGCGACATCTGTGTCGTGCGCGAGTGGGGAAGGATCGGCCGTCCGGGGCGGATGCGCATCGACCTCTATGAGCAGGCCCAGGAAGCTGCTGCCGCGCGGCATGTGCTGGAACGGGCCAAACGGCGGCGCGGCTATCGAGACCTGTGCGGGAGATGAGCTGCGAGGATAGCGATCAGGACTGGCAAGAAAAGGAGGCCCGCCCCGGAGATCATCCGGCGCGGGCCTCTTCTTGCCTGCGGCTATTTCGTTTGCAGATGTCGCGGCAAAGCTGGAAGCGGGCCGTCATGCGGTGGCCGGTCGGCCTCCGCCGCGACGTCGGCTGCGAGCCGCGCGGCGACGTCATCGGGAAGGGGTGTGAAGTCGAAGCCCTGAGCAAGCGCAGCCGCGTGCAGGGCGTGGAGCGTTTCGTATTCGCGGTCGCTGGTGCCGAGCCACAGAGCGAGATCGTCGCCGCTCTCGTCGGGGAACGCCTGCAGGAAGAAGGTGCGCAGGGGCGGATCGTAGCCGATGATGGCGTCAGAATCGGCGCGGTGGTTGCCGGTAACGGTGATGGTGTAACGGCTCATGGAGGCCTCCTGTTGTGGAGCAAAAAGCGAGCCGGCCCCTTGTGGGGCCGGCTCGCTGCGGTTCACTGCGGGTTGTTCCACAGGATCACCTTCTTGTTCTCGTCACCGCCGGGGGCGGGCGCGAGGTTGCCGAAGATCACGCCGATCTCGGGGGCTTCCAGCTTGACCGAGAGGTATTCCTCGCCCGAACGCTGGGAGATGCGGTGCCAGCCGGCTCCAATCTCGAAGCCCGTGCGCTTGTTGACGATGCGGTAGTCGGGGGCATCCTCGCGGGTCTTGTTGGCGTTCGGGATCAGGGTGATCGGGGCGTTGACCCGCAGCGTGGCGAACACGCCTTCCATCGAGCCGTCGGCCTTGGCGGTGAGGTTTGCGATCGTGGTGGCCATGGTACTTCTCCTTCGGTTGCATCGGGACCATTCCCGATGGCGCCAAAGGAGGGGGCCGTCCTGCTGCGGTCACTCGGCAACAAATTCTGGAAAATTCTATTTGCCACCGACAGCGGGCCGCACTTTCAAAGGGGCCCGCTTGCGGGAAGGAAAGTGCCTGGCCCGCAAACAAGAAACCGAAATCGAATTTTCCTGAATTTTTGTCGAGCGTACCCCCAACGGGGGTTGACCGCAAAAGCAGGCGGTCCACTACAAAGGCGACATGACACGGGAATGGTCCGGATGTGAACGAAGGCGATGCTTCCGGCCACCAACGCAGATCCTTCGCGCCAGGCACGCGCTCACAGGCACAGGTTTGCCTGGCCTGCAGGCCAATTCCTTGATCACGGCGCCGCACCCGACCGCCCAGCGCGGATCGCCCCTGCCCCGTCTCCCGTCATGCGCCGGTTCCGCGGTTGCGGGCGGCAGGTGCCGCACCATTCCCGCACCGGCCAGAAATACCTCTCGGCGATCTGGGCGCCGCAGGGAACGCGCTGCCTCATCTGCAACCGCCCTGCCCGTGGCACGACCGAGACCGAGGTATCGCTGCCGAGCGCTCGTGGTCCGCGAGAGACGGTATCGCAAGGTCGGCATCGAGAGATGAAGCCAAGTATCGGTCGCCGTCACCGGCAACCCCGTACCGGTACGTCCGCCAAGGTCGGCCTCCGGCCGGGGTGGCGGCTGACGCCGCCCGATCGTGAGCCGATCACGAGTAGCTCGCCACGATCAGCCCTCTAGCGCGAGGCGCTCATCTGCGGTCATGCGCGCTTCGACCTCGCGGCGCACGCCCGAGCCGGCATGGTGTAACATCGCGCGCCAGTCCACGATGCTGTGTACGGTTCCCACAGTGCCCCGCATCGTGTCGTAGACGACGCAGGGGCTGCCGATCATCGCCAGGCGTAGAATGTTGAGGCATGTTCCAGACGAAGCGCCGTCCCAGACCATCAGGCCGAAATCGGCGCGACGGGCCATTTCCCGGTCCTTCGCAGCGTGGATGGCGAAGCCCTTTGAGCCGTCAGGCGGTGGGACGTGATAGGCAGCCCAGTCACCGAGATTGTTTCGCGGCTCGGCTCGCGCATGGAAGACGCCGACATGCTCGTAATTGTACCCTGCCAGCAGGCCCTGCATCTCGGCATCCGCGCCCGGCGCATCGCCGATTAGCACGCCATGTTCGGCCGCGACGAGCGTGCCGACCCGTTCGATTGCGGGGACAGGGAGTTCGAAGATGCCGCGTGAGCCGCCCATAAATATCATTGCCATGGTCGCTTTCCCTTCTCTCAATGCGCCCGCCCCCAGCGCGGCTCTCCTCTCCCTCTCTTGCGCGAGGGATCGTCACCGCAGGCCGAGACAGCGGAGCCGGCTCGGGGAGCGGCGGCACGCCGCGACTAGAGCTCGGCCGGCCGTAGGCCGGCGCGCCCAGACCGGATCTTCGGACAATTGAGGCACTCACGCGTCTGATACGCTCCCTCCTGTCCGACGCGTTGAATTCGGCAGGCCGGGACGGTTTGTGCGCAAACGAAGAACCCGACCGTTCGCGGTCGGATTCTTCGACGCAGAGAATGAAGGCGGCGCTCACGCGCCACCTTCCGTGAAGCGCCAGACCGGGATGCCCAGCCGGCGGGCCTTGTCGGCCAGGTTCTCGGTGATGCCGGAGCCGGGGAAGACGATCAGCCCGTAGGGCATGACCGAGAGCAACTGGTCGTTGCGGCGAAACGGGGCCGCCTTGGCGTGCCGGTTCCAGTCCGGCTTGAAGGCGATCTGCGTGACCTTACGGTTTTCCGCCCAGCAGGCGGCGATGCGCTCGGCGCCGCGCGGGCTGCCTCCGTGCAGGAGCACCATGTCGGCGTGCTTCTCGCGAGCCTTGTCGAGCGCGTCCCAGATGCGGTCGTGCTCGTTGCAATCGAGGCCGCCGGCGAAGGCGATCTTGGTGCCGGCCGGGACCAGCACCTCGGTCTCCGCGCGGCGGCGCGCGGCGAGGAAATCGCGACTGTCGATCACCGCCGCAGTCATCGCCTGGTGGGAGACCTTCGAGCCGGTGCGTGGCCGCCAGGCCGATCCGGTCTGCGCCTCGTAGAGGTCGGCCGCCTCGTCGCGCATGATCTCGAGGACATTGCGGCGCTCGATATAGGTGATGCCTTCTGCCGTCAGCCGCTCCAGCTCGACGGACTTCACCTCGGAGCCGTCCTGTTCGCCCTGGCTGGAGCGCTGCGCCTCCTCATTGCGGTCGAGGTTGCGGGCGACGCGCTCGGCGGCGCGGTGGAAGACGTTGGTGAAGGACCAGAGCAGGTCGTCGAGGTCGGGTTCGAGCCTGGTGTCGCCGAGCATGCCGGCGAAGGTCTCGACGATGCCTGCAAGGCCGGCCCGGATCACCTTGTCGTCGGGCAGCGGCCGGGGATCGGGCTCGTCCTGATGCGGGCGATGGCCGTACATCTGCAGTTCGAGGATGACGCGGTCGGTCGGCGAGGAGGCGTGGTAGGGCTCGTAGGCGTCGTCGAAAGGAAGCTCGTAGGTCATGGCGTGTCTCCGTCGTTGTGGCCGCGCCGATCGCGGCCTGACAGCGCATCCCGCCGCGCCCCGGGCGCGGACGCACCGAAGGCCGAAGTGAAGCGGAGGACGGCGGGCTTGCCCCGCCGTTGCGGACGCGACCGGGGGGTGGCAGGGATCGCCTCTCAGGCAGGCCGCGGGCGCGGCCTCTCCGAAGGAACCCCGGCCATGCCTGCGCGGCTTCCGGCGACGCCGCCCCTGCCCGCTTGCCGGCCTCGCCCGGTCATCCGGGCGGCAGGAAGCGACTGGCATCTTCCGGGGCGAGCTGATCGCCGAGCCGTGCCACGAGATGGCGCGGGCCGAGATGGCGCAGATCGTCGTTGAAGTCGCCGAGCTGCGGACGCAGCACCATGGCGAAGATGCCGGCCTCGCCTGCGCGCTGGCTGAGCCGACGGATGCCATTCCTGCCGGCGGCGTCCGCATCGGCGGCGATGTAGAGGCGACGGCAACCAGGCGGGAAGGTCAGGCCGGCGAGGTGATTGGCCGAGGTGGCGGCGGCCACCGGCAGCGCCGGCATCACGGTGCGGAGCGACGCCATCGTCTCGAAACCCTCGCCGGCAGCCATGACCGGAACGGGCGCGCCAGGCTCCAGGCCAAGCCAGATGGCGTTGCCGAGAAGATTGCCGAGCGAACGGCGTGGATCGGAGAGTTGCGCCTTGCCGTTGCCTGAAGGATCGAGCCAGGTGCGCTGCAGGCCGGTGATACGTCCGTCAAGGTCGGTCACGGCGGCGATCAGGGCGGGGAAGGTCAGCGTCTCGCCGGTGACGAGATCGCGGTAGTAGCACCCGAGGTGGAAGCGCAGGGCGCGCTCACGCGCGGCGAGCAGGAGGCCGCGGCCGGCAAGGTAGCGTTCGGCCAGCGTGCCCAGGATAGGCTGCGACATGGCGAACAGCCGACGCGCGGCGTCAGGCGAGCCGCGTGCCGCGGCCGGGTGGCGCTGCGCGCCGGGGGCCTGAGCATCCGGTTCCGGATGCGGCTCGTTTAGGAACCGGCGGGCCTCGTCAGCGACATCGCGGAACTCGATGAGGCCGCAGCTTTCGCGGATGACGTCAAGCAGGTCGCCGAATTCCGACGTCGCCTCGTCGACCCACTTTCCGGCCGGACCTTTGGCATTGGCTTTCAGCCGCACATGCATGGACCGGCCGCGCGTGTTGCGCACGTCACCGACGATCCAATGATTGCCGGAACGATGGCCGTTGGAGAGATACTCGCGGCACACCGCTTCGGCATGATCGCCAAGGCGGTGTGCCAGCTCGGAGGCCGAGCCGGTCATGATCGCCTCCCCTCAAGCCGCCGCCGCGCGGTCGGTGATGCCGACCAGTGTGTGGCGCTCAAGCAGCGAGGCGAGCATGGCGCAGCCTTGCCCGCGCGTCGGGATGAACAGCCGAAGCTTCCAGGAGATGATCTCGGAGATCAGCCCTAGCGCCTTGAGCCGTGGCACCATCGCCGCGGTGAAGCCGATCAGCTCGACGCGGTAGTCACTCATCACCCGGCTGCGGCGCACGACCAGACCGTCGGCAAGTTGCAGGCCGATCCGACCGTCGACCAGGCCGGTCCAGGCGTCCTCCGGCGCCAGCGTCGGCACATGGTCGATGCCGAGATTGCGCAACATGGTGGCGACCAGCGTCGGCGCGATGTGTCGGCCGATAATGCGTTCGCCGGCATCGGTCTGGATGCGATAGACCTGGCAATCATGATCCGGCAGGCGCCGCCAGATCGGCAGCAGCAGGCCGGTGACGATGTGAAAGGTACTCGTGGTGAATTCCGGCACGGCAGCGACCTCCGCCTGCCACAGCTCGCTGAAGAGTTTCCGGTCCGCCGGCTGCCAGTGGGTTTCGGCAAGGGCGTCGAGACCGAAGCGCAACTCGTCGGTCGGGCGGAGCAGGCGGACGCGATGCTCGATCGCACCGTCGTCGAGCATGAGGCTGGCGGTCGGCAGCTGGATCGCTGCCCGGCTCGACCTGGTATTGACCAGCAGGACCGATTGCGGCTCCGCCCGGACAATGGCCAGTGCGTCTGTCAGGCCGAGCGGCCGGATACGGTCCTTGCGCGCGACGGTCAGCACATGCGACTGGGCGCCGGAGACCGGATGGGTGTAGATTGTCCGGCGATCGGTGACAGTGATGCTCTCGGCCGTGATCGTCTCAAGCCCCTTGTCGAAGGTGCCAGCGGCGATGGCGCCTTCGACCTTTGCGGCCATCAACTGCTCGAACACCTCGAACAGCAGGTTTTGCGTCTCGATGCGCAGCGCCAGCAGCCGGTTGAGCCACGTCGTGATCGGCGGCAACTCGTCGCGAAGACCTCCCTCATCGGTGGTCAGCGACAGCCCGGTGACCGCTTCGAACGTTGTCAGCGAGCAGCCTTCGATCTTGCCCTGGTGAAGCAGGTAGTAGAACTGACGCAGTGCTGCGCGGGCATACGGGCTTTCGAGATTGTCCTCGGAGCGGAACAGCCCTGCCCCACCAGTCTGGCGTTGGCCGCGCGTGATCGCTCCCAGCGTGTCGAGCCGTCGGGCGATGGTCGACAGGAAGCGTTTGCCGGCCTTCACATTGGCGGCCATCGGCCGGAACAGAGGCGGCTGCGCCTGGTTGGTGCGGTGGGTTCGGCCGAGTCCCTGGATGGCGTTGTCCGCGCGCCAGCCGGCTTCGAGCAGATAGTGCTTGCGCAGCCTCTGGTTTTTTGCGCCGAGATCGGCGTGGTAGGAACGGCCGGTGCCGCCGGCGTCGGAAAAGATCAGCACGGACTTGCCGTCATCCATGAAACTCTGCGTCTCGGCGAGATTGGCCGAGCCGGGACGTGTCTCGACCGCGAGCCGGTCGATGCCGTCGCGGCCAGTCTTCCTGACGATGCGCCGCGAGCGGCCGGTGACTTCGGCGACAACATCCGTCCCGAAATGGTGGAGGATCTGGTCGAGCGCGCTTCCAACAGGCGGCAGCGACGCCAGCTTTTCGATCATCTCGTCGCGCCGGCGAACCGCTTCACGGCATAGGACCGGGTTGCCGTCCTCGTCGTGCACGGGCTGGGAATAGACGTTTCCTTCGGCGTCCGAGTATTCCTCGAACAGCTGCGTCGGGAAGGAGTGCATCAAGTACCCTCCTACGTACTCCCTCGGAGTGACATCGACGTGGAGGTCCGACCATTCCTCGGTGGGAATGTCTGCGAGCCGCCGTTCCATCAGCGCCTCACCGGTCGAGACGATCTGCACCACGGATGAATGACCGTCGGCGCGGTCCCGCTCGATCGCGCCGATCAGCGTCGGCGTCATCATCGAGGTGATCAGGTGCGAGAAGAAGCGCTGCTTGGTACTCTCAAAGGCCGAGCGCGCCGCAGCCTTGGCATTTCGGTTTAGCGTGCCCGTCTCGCTGGTGATGTTCGCCGCCTCGAGCGCGGCCGTCAGATTGTTGTGAATGACCTGGAAGGCGTCCGCATAGGCGTTGTAGATGCGAATCTGTTCTTCGGTTAGTTCATGCTCGAGCAGGTCGTATTCGACGCCGTCATAGGAAAGCGATCGCGACGTGTAGAGTCCGAGCGACTTCAAATCGCGGGCGAGCACTTCCATGGCGGCGACACCACCATCCTCTATCGCGGAGACGAACTCGGCACGGTTGGCGAACGGAAAATCCTCGCTGCCCCAGATGCCAAGGCGCTGGGCATAGGCCAGGTTCTCGACAGCCGTAGCGCCGGTTGCCGAGCCATAGACGATGCGGGCGTCAGGCAGCGCATGTTGCAGGCGTAGGCCGGCTTTGCCTTGCTGCGAGGGTGCAACGTCGCCGCGCTCGCTTTTTCCGCCTGCGGCGTTCGCCATGGCATGGGCTTCGTCGAAGACGATGACGCCGTCGAAGGGCCTCTTCGGCAGCGTTAAGCCTTCGGCCCTCCCCGCCGAGTCTTCCTTGTTCCCCGTCGGGCCTCCGGCCCTCTCCGCCTCTTCGCTCACCCAGTCGATGATCTGCGCGATGCGGGATTTCTTGCCGTCACGCTCCTGCGAGCGCAGCGTCGCGTAGGTTGTGAACAGGATGCCTTCGGCAAGGCGGATCGGCGTCCCTTGCCGATAACGCGACAACGGCTGGACGAGAAGACGTTCCTGGCCGAGTGCCGCCCAGTCGCGCTGGGCATCCTCCAGAAGCTTGTCCGATTTGGATATCCAGATTGCGCGGCGGCGGCCCTGCTGCCAGTTGTCGAGGATGATGCCGGCGACCTGCCGCCCCTTGCCGCAGCCGGTGCCGTCGCCCAGGAACCATCCACGGCGGAAGCGGACGGCATTCTCTGCGCCTTCCGGAGCGGCGGAGACGACGTCGCAGGTCTCATTGACGCTCCACGCGCCGGCGAGATGGCTGGAATGGGCTTCACCGGCATAGATGACGCTCTCTATCTGCGCATCCGACAACAGGCCGTCGTCGATGATCGCATCAGGCAGCAGCGGGCGATAGGACGGTTTCGGCGGCGCGACCGCGGCCATCGCCGCGGACTGGACGAGCGGCGTCGGATGAGGTTTGGCACGTGGAATGTCGATCGACTGCAGCGCATAGGGCTCGTAGATCGTCTCGGTGAGCTGGCCGCCTTCCTCCGGCATCCAGTCGCGCAGTTCGTAGGCAAGAGGAACCGCAGGTGTGGTGGCTGCCATGACCGGACGGACGGGCTTCGCCCGGGCAACCGACGGAACTGGCCGCATGCTCTTCGCCACAGCCGATACCACGATCGGAGCAGATCCGGCTGCCAAGCGCGCGGCCATCTGCCTGGCGGCATCGCGCAGAATTGCGTTCGACAGGGTGCCGATCGAATCCGGGAAGCCGCCAGGGGTGCGGGGCGGCAGGTCGGAGATCCACGATAGCAGTGTTCCGACGTCGGCCGCCTTGCCCGGCGAGGCCGCGAATGAGGCCGGGTCGGTCGCCGGCGTCTTGTCGATGATGGTCAGACGGGTTTCGGCGGTCGTGCCATGGCGGGCATAGACACGGCCGTCTATCGCAGCGGTGAAGACCACCCTGCCGTGCTGCTGTAGACGCTCGAAGGCCGGCCGCCATTTGGGGTTTTCGGGGGAAAGGCCTGTGCCCGTGATGGCGACCAGGCGCCCGCCAGCGCGCAGTCGGGCAAAGGCGGAAGACAGATGCCGCCAAGCCGCATCGGCGACATGGCCGTCGACATAGGCTCCCACCGTAAAGGGCGGGTTCATCAGCACGACGGAGGGTTCGACCGCGGGATCGAGATGATCGTCGATATGCGCTGCGTCATGCCGCGAAACGGGAATGCGCGGGAACAACTGGCCGAGCAGATCGGCGCGCGTCGCGGCAAGCTCGTTGAGCGCGAGCGATGCGCGGGCGATGTCGGCGTGGACGGCAAGGAGGCCGGTGCCAGCCGAGGGTTCGAGAACGAGATCCGACGAGGAGATTGCGGCGGCGTGAGCTGTGACGAAGGCGAGCGGCAGCGGCGTCGACAGCTGCTGCATGGCCTGGCTTTCGTCGGAGCGCCGTGTGTGCGTGGGGAGGAGTTCGGCGATGCGCTTCATCATCGCGAGCGCCGCCTGTGGCGACGATGAGCGAGAGAGAATTGTCGAGCCGAAGCGGCGGAGAAACAGGATCTGGGCGGTTTCGAGCGCCTCGTAGGCGTCCTTCCAGACCCAGAAACCTTGCGCATCCGTGCCACCGAAGCTTTCCGTCATGGCGCCACCAAGTGCTGCGGTGGTAATGGGTTTGCCCTGTTCCAGGAACGGCAGAAGCTGGGCCGCCGCCTGGTAAATCGCTTGGACGGTGTCGATGTCGCGTGATGCCGCCGCGGCGAGGGGAACGGCCGTGCGGGAAACGGTCGATGTATTCGTAACAATGTTCATGGAGATGTCCTTCGAGCGAGAGTGTCCGCCCTGCCGGCGCACTCTCTTCGCCCGGCAAGGCCGCACTCCTCCCGGCCTCCCTCTCCCTCCGGTGCCCCTCCAAAGACGGCGACCAAACCGCCCAGAGTGGGTCGCGACAAATGATCATGATTGTGGACGCGAGGGAGATCGTTAAAGCCTGCGTCCAGCTTGTCGAGCACTGCTGGACCCCCGGGCGTGATCGAAGTAAACGAACTTCGATTCGTTGACCGGATCGGCTCTCACCGAGGACCAAGTCTATGAGACGGCCTGCCCGACCTTTCGTCGTGGAAGTCAAAAAGAAGCGTGGCAATGTCGCAAAACGACATTCGATCTGGGGCGACCTGGACCTTGCCGTTATCGCGAATGATCAGTCTTCCGGTGTCGCGGATGCTGCAGCGCCAAGGGTTCCGCAAGAAGTGATGGAACCCGAGGTCACAATCGCCCGAGCGCAACCTGGCGAAGTTGCGGAAATGGCCATCTCGGCCAAGGACGATCCATTGCAGGACTGCGAAAAGGAGCTGATCGACCAGCGTCCGGCAGTGGCCATGACGGAGGTCACCGAGCAACAGGCGGCAGCTACATCGCGTAGATGGGCCAGCCGCCGTAATGAAAAGATATTGCCGCGTGGTCAGCGTTGGAAACGACGTCTTCCAAAGGCGTTGCGGCCCTAGGTGGACAGCTGGTCCTGCTCGGGATCTCGGCGTTCCTCCATAATCGCCCTTGCCTTCTCCACGGCCGCCATCGCCCTCGGCAGCCAACGCTCGAAATCCACTACCGAAACGCCCATGGGTCGAGCGACGAAAGCGAGCTGGTCGAGCAGTTCTGTGAAGTGGTCGGCTTTGCGTTGGATGGTCTCGTCGAATTGCGATGGCACGAGGATGTTCTTACCCTCGTAGGCGGCGCCACCACCTTTCCAGATGCCCGTGACATAGGTGGGCCCAGCGCATTCATGGTCCGGCAATTCACACGACCAATCGTCGTCCTCGATGGCAAGGCGACACGCTTCCTCGGGCGTGGCGGCGTCGTAGACGGCGTGTCGGTAGTACGGCATGCGGTAGGTGGTTTCGATGGTGAATCTCGGCATGGTCTTGTTCCGATCATAAAAAAGCGATGCCCGACGCAGGCGCCGGGCAGGGAAAGGAAGGCGGCGGTTTCGTTCTCGTCGAAGAAGGGTGTCGTCGTCAGGGCGACACGTCGAGCGGCGGCTGATCAGGTCGAGGTATTGATCTCCCGCCACCACCGACGCGCTCGTCGCGCGTCGCATTGGCCGATCGGCACTGCAGGATCGTTTCAACTCATCGCAACATGTGGACGGCATCGCAGAAATCGGCGATCGTCTCGGACTGCCTCACGTCTTTGGCCAGACGGTCGAGCGTCCCGTCCTTTTCAGCGTCGAGCAGAAGATCGCCAAGTCGATGGAGAGTAGGCCTGCGCTCCCTTTGGCGGATCATCGTGTCCGCGACGATCGCCACACAGGCGTCCAAGCTGTGGGGGAAGACGCCGTTGAGTTCCTCGGCGCGCGTGGAAGCCTCTTTGTAAGTCGCGAAGAGTTCCAGCTCCAAGGCGAAGGAGTAACCCGGTTCGCCAAGAACCGCTATGCCGACGGCGAACTGATCGTCACGGCTGATCGGCGAATGAATGGCGACGTAGCAAAAGATTTTGCCTCGGAAGCGGGCTTGCGCAGCTGTCGAGTCGATCATCTCACTGGCTCCGATGTTCTTCGGTTGTCGGCGTTTCCGACATCATGGTCGGGCGGGTCTCGACGGCATCGGATTTCCGAGCCAAGCATCGAACTCGGCCTTCTGGCGGGTCCGCCTTTGTCGGGCGACTTCGGGCAGCTCGCGGGTCGTACATCGGCGAGCCGGTCCGCCGCGGCCTCGAGGGAGGCCATGTTGAGATAGCAGTGGAGATTGGCGGCCAGACGGGCGTTCTTTTTCGAGCGGCGCAGGATCACCGTCGCGACTTCGTCCCCGTCATAGTTTTCGAAGCAATTGTCGAAACCACGGGTCGGACGTCGTCCGTAAGCGATGACCTGAGCGGCGTAATTGACGCGACCGCGGAAATTCTCCGGATCGTTGAGGCGTGACATAGGGCCTCTCCCTCGTTGGAGGACCTCGTGATGTGGCGAAAAAGGAGAAGCCCGGCGGGACCGGGCTTCGGGCGATGGTGCAGGGAAACGTCGCGTTTGCCGCAGAGGTCAGATCCGCTGATCGTTCGATGACTGGTTGATCATGTCCTCGAGCCAGTCGGTAGCAGTGCGTATTGCCCGGTCGATGCAGTCGCGTTTCCCGTCGCCTGCCGATCGTGCAGCCTCAAGAGCGTTGCGGGCCGCGGCCGGGATCGCGAGGATCGCGTTCATCACCTCATGAGCGGCATCCTTCGAGACGAAGTCGCCGATCACGGAGGTGGTGTTCCGGTCCACCCCATAGAGGGACCAGAATGCACGGAACTCTCGCCTTGCCTGCGGTGACCTGGCAAGTTCAGCTTCGAACTCGTCCTCGTCGCGGTAGGACGTCACCTGGCGATTACGCTCGATGCAGGGTCTCACCTCGTAGTATTCGAAGGCCAGCGTTTCGCGCATCGTGGGGAAGAGCTGGTCACGGAACGATGGTGAGTCACCCGCAGGCGGTTTCGCGACGTGATTTGACGTCGCGCTGAGATCGGCACCGCAGTCAGCGCCGACGTCGTCGCCATGGTTCCGGTGGTTCGAGGGGCAGGTTTCTGGCGTGTGCACGAGTCGCGGGTTGGGTGCGGGTTGATCGCCAGAGAGATAGTCGACGGATATCGGACCTCGCTGACAATGATCGGCGATCAGGTTGGCGGCGGAGCTCCAGACGACGATGTGCGAAACGCCGGGCTGCTCACCGAAACCCGACTGGGCGAGATCCGCGGCAACAAAGTGATGGTCGACCGGCCCGGGCTCGGGCGTATAGCTGTCTTCATCGATGATGAAGGCGGCAAAGAAGGCTTTTCTGGCCACAGTGTTTTCCTTTTGAGATGAGATCGCGCCCTATCGTGCTCGTCGAATGGGCATCGATCGGCTTGACGTCGCGATGAGTGCGGGGACAGGTGCGGGCAAGCCGCAAGCAGCGATTCGCCATGAGTTCTGATCGGTGGAGCTAGTCTAGCCGATCAGAATGGTACGGAGAGGAGGGGTCTCGACCGATCGCACACGATCGACAACGAAGACCTCGTCCTCATTCGCCTCGAACAGCATCAGGATGCGGTCGCCGACCGCGACACACTCGTTGATCCAGTGGCGATCGGTATCGCGGTATTTTGCGGCGCGCTCCGGCGGCACGTAAACTATGGCAAAATGGAACAGGGTCTCGCCGGTCGGCGCGGCATAGAAATAATCCTTCACCTCGGTGACAACGCCGCCGGTGCTATACGAGGTCGAGACCGTATCCCCGGGTCGCACCAGATCGGCAACGGTCGGGGAGCCCGGCGGCGGCCGCCGGTACTCGCGCCTATCCGGAACGCGTCGGTCAGCGGTGTAGGTTGAGTGCCCCTTCCCAGCTCGCCTCACCCGTCGGTGGCAACGGTTTACGATGGTTCCGCATCGTTGCCCCGTCCTTTCCTAGGCCGCGCGCGAACGTCGGGCATGCGGCTGTCAATCTCTTCGTCGGTCAGATCGTCCAGAAGCTTGAGGGTGGTGCCCTGCCCGGCGACGTAGGTAAGGATGGCCCGCTTTCCATGATGCTCTGGCGGCCACGCATCGGGGTTGGTCTCGCCGGCGATGCCTTTGAAGTCGGCGTGTGTCGCTAACCAGATCGCCTCGAGCTTTTCCTCGCGCGTCATGCTGTCGAGCGCGCCCGTCTCATGGGCGATGATCGCTGCGCGCATCGCGTCGGGACTGCGTTTGTCGGAGAGGTCGCAGAAACCGTGGAACCAGCGCTCGCGCCCGCGGATCCTGATCGTGAAGAAGACGCTGGTGATATTGCCGGCCTTGTATTCGGACATGCCGAACATGCCAGTTCGCTGGAACAGCGGCGGCAGAAGTCCAAGCATGAAATGGTATTCGCTGGTCGAGATCTCGAACCATTCCGACGCGTATGGCACGCCGGACAGGGGATCGCCACCGAGCGTATCGCTGTGGCGATTGAAGAGCGCAAACATCTGCTCACGCGTTGCGACGCCCTCGAACACCTTTCGGAACGGAGGATGGATAGACATGGCATGTCTCCGGAAGGGCCGAGCCTTCCGCCGTGCGGTGGCGCGGCGGAAGACGGTCGGCTGATGAGGTGATTGGTGGCTGATCAGGCGGCGCGGCGATCAGCGGAATCTGCATCGGCGCGCCCGACACCGGTAATGGCGCGGACGGCCGCGGCAAGCGCCGGAATGTCGTCGAGCATGCTCAGCGCGACGAAGTGGTTGGCCCCGCCGGTATAGTTCTTGCGCCCCTTGCAGGTGCGGATCAGGATGCCATGACCAGACGACATTCCGAACTGCCCGACCTGGATGTAAACGGCGGTGTGGTGCAAGGTCACTTCGCCGGAAACGGCGACGCCGGCCTTATTTGAACGAACGTCATAGCTGCCCGGCGGCAGGGCAAGTTCTGCGGCGAGCTTCTTTAGCCGTGAGCGCGCCGTCGTGTGAAAACGTCTTTTCTGCTGCTCGTCATAGGCGCAGCTTCTGGTCCAGTCGAACATGTCGATCTCCATGAAACGGAACAGGCCCGGCGATCGCTTCCGCGACCCCGAGCCTGTCGATGGTTGGTTTGTGAGGTTTGAGAGTCAGGCGGCGGAGCGGCCCTCGATGATGTCGGCGCCGACCTCGTCGGCGGAGACCTCTTCGAGATAGGCGCGGCTGTACGGATTGTTGGCAAGCCAGCGCTCGGCCGCCTCGCGGTCCCTGGCAAGATGCAACAATTCCGGGCTGTCGCCGAGATCCTTCAGGACGCGGATCATGCCGATCGAAGGACGTTCGACGATCTGGAAATGCAGGTCGCTCTCGACAGAGTACGTCCGCCGAACAGAGACGACGACAGTCCCGCCTTCCCCGAAATCGCCCTCATGCAAATTAAAGTACGCTGGCGAGCTATAAGTCGCACGCGACCGCGGCGGCTCCTTCTTCACCAGGCGGCCGGTGCCGTTGCGGCCTTCCCACGCAGAGAGCTTCTTTCTGAAGCGAGAAGGCGGTTTGGGCGTTGAGTCAAAGTATCGGATGACGCTCCCCAACGGCGCGTTATCGTAAACGAGATGAGCGGACATACGGATCTCCATCCATGTCGAAAATGAAAGGGCCCGGCGGTGATGCCGGGCCCCGTGCGAAGCGGGAGGGCAGATTACTCGGCGGCCTCGAGGCGGTCCGTGTCCCCTTCGGCCACGGAAGGTTCCTCCGACGCTGGGTCGGCGAGGAAGGCGGGCAGCTCGGCGGCATCACCGTCGAGAGCTGCTTCGTCCGTCATATCCTCGGATAGAGTCTCACCCGAGTTGACCGACGTGTCGTCACCAGCAAGTCGCAGCGGCTCGGCCAGCCAGTTCGATCCTTCGAGAAGACGGGCGGCCTCGCGGGCCATCAGGTCCTTCTTCATGTGGTCGATCAGCTGCGCAGAGTCCTCGCCGCGGGCCTCGCGCACTGACTGGACGATCCGGGCCTTGGTGACCCGGCCGAGATAGTTGTCGACGGTCGGTTCCCAGCCGGCCGTAACCATGTCGAAGCCGAGCGTGGCGGCAAGCGCATCGGCATGGGCAAGCGCGCCCGGACGCTTGTTCCAGGGCTCGACGACGGCGTTGAGCGAGAGGGAGACGCAGTGCGCGAACAGCGCCTTGCCGCTCGCTTCGTCCAGACCGAGCAGGAAGTCCCACAGCTTTTCGCTATCCGGCATGTCCCGATCCCATGCCTCGTGACGCTCGGCGATCTCTTTTGCCCAGGCGGTTTCGGCGAGCCCCTGGACCTGGCCGAAGCTGTTGCTGGTCAGGCTGATCTCGAGGCAGCTGTCCTTGGCGAATCGGTAGAACACCTGCAGCACGAGAACATGGAGGACCGTGACGAAGGCGATGTCGACGTCACTCGCCAGCGCGTTACGCAGCGCCAGCGTCTTCTGCGCGGTCAGATCGAAGACCAGCCGTTCGGGCAGCGGCTTGATGCCTTCTTCCTCGGGCTCCTCGGCCGCCTCGTCGCACTGCGACGCGTCGCGATCTCCGGCGTCAGCCGCCTCGTCATCGTCCACTTCTTCCCGGGGCTCGTCACCGGGACGGACAAAGCCGGCTTCGACCTGCAGCTGGCCGTTGGCGCCGAGCGTAAGGAACGCACCGGCGATGGCTTTCTGCACCGGATCATAAACTTGGGGACGGTCGCCAAAACCGTCGAGTTCGGTCCCGAGCTGATCGAGTCTGTCCTCAATTTCCTGGTCGGCGTCCTCCATCTCGGCATATTTGGCGTCGAGGGCGTCGTACTCAGCCTTCACCGCATCGTAGCGTGCGATCTCCTCACCGCTCATCTCCGCGGGTTCGGCATAGACCCGCCGCATGCCGGAGGTGTGGCCGTACGGGAAGCTGATCGCCGCTTCGACCCACTTCCAGCCGTCGACGCGGATGGTTTCGGCGTCGAGCTTGAGCTTGTCGAAGACCAGTTGCTCAAGAAGGGCCGCATCCTGGAACCATCCACCGGAATCCTGCTCGAACAGGTCGCGCAGGATGACACCGCCAGCGGCTTCATAGGCCTCGGCGCCGACATAGACCGCGCGGCGATCGTCGGCACGAACCGTCGTTTCCGTCAGCAGGCGCCGGATGTAGTACGGCTCGTGCATGTGCGGGTTGCCGGCGATGCGCTCCCAGACCTGCTCCTGTCGGGCGTGGTCGTTGGAGATCGAGAACGCCATGATCTGCTCAAGGCGGATTACGTCCTTCTCATAGAGTTCGAGCAGCTTTGGCGAGACGGAGGCCAGCCTCAGCCGCTGCTTGACCGTCGCTGACGACACGAAGAAGCGGGCGGCTATTTCCTCGACATCGAGCCCCTGCTCCTTCAGCGCCTTGAATGCGCGAAACTGGTCGAGCGGATGCAGGTTCTCGCGATGCACGTTCTCGGCCAGCGAGTCCTCTTCCGCCGAGGTCGTTCCACTGCGGTTGACGATACAGGGGATCGGCTCGTTCTTCGCCAGGCGCTTCTGTTTGACCAGGATGCCGAGCGCGAGATAGCGGCGGCCGCCGGCAGGCACTTCGTAGGTCCCGGTCTCCTCGCCATCTGCATCGAGGACGGGACGGACGTTCAGGCTCTGAAGGAGCTTGCGCCGGCCGATGTCGTCGGCAAGCTGCTCGATGGTGATGCCGTCCTTTACGCGGCGAACATTTTGCTGCGACAGGACAAGCTTGTCATAGGAGATGTTCTCCGATGGGTTCATCGCAATCTTCTGAATGGCGCTTTTTGCCATGGTCAAGGTCTCCATGACGGGCGGCCCAGGGTCTCTCCCCGAACCTCCAAACCCGTCAGGAACCCTCCCTCCGCCCTCTGCCTCTTGCGGCCGCCGCGCCGGCGAAGGCCGGCGGGATCAACGCGGTTCGGCGACATCCACGCGTCCCGCTTTGCGCAGCGCCTCGAGCATGCGGGCATGATCCATAAGGATGTGGATGAGCGCCTGGCGATCGACGGTGACCGTTCTGCTGGTGCTTCGCGTGCGATCGTGTCGCCCGTGCAGGGTCTCGAACTCTTCCATTGTGGTATAGAGCTGGAGAATGGGACGACCGCTCATGGCGGAGGTCTCCGATTGGCCGGCGTGGGCATGGTCTCGACGCCGGGGATGTTCGAGACCTCCGCGCCGGCGGCTGCGTATCGGGCCGCGACGACGTGCAGCGGCGCATAGGACAGGCCATGCCAGGGAGCTGGCTCAGGCTCCCGGCCGACGGCAACCAGCGATCCTGCCAGTGTGAGGTGCGCGACGACATCGAACGCCACGCACCGGCTGTCGATCACCGGCAAGCCGGCGGCGATACATTGGGCCTGAATTGCCTCCCAGCCATAGCCGGCGAGCATCGCGCCATCGCCATAGTGGAGCGTGAACCCGCCGCGGCCGATGGAGAGATGGCCGCCTTGTGTCGCCAGCGCGGCGTAGATGTCGGCGGGATAGTCTGAAGTGGATCGCATGATGGAATCTCCGTGAGGGCTGGCGGGAGGGTTTGCCGCCTTGAAAGACGTCACGACGAAGGCCATCCCCTCGATCGAAGGGATGGCTGGAAACCAAGAGCGCGCTGACCTGTGCGATGATTCCGTCATCTACAGGGGCGTGAAAACGGGTCGCCCGGCATTGACCCGGTACTTTCTGCGCAGCGCTTCTATCGCTGCATCCTGACGCTCGATTTTGCGCCGTAGCCGGTCCAGATCGGCCGCGGCACTGTCGGTCAGCCGATCCAGGATGCGCAGATAGGTTTGTTCGTCCTTGCCGGACCAGTTGCACATGCGGCGGTTGTAGCGACGTATTTTCGGGTGGGAGTCGATGGTTTCCGTCTCCGCGCGGTCGCGCAAAGAACGTTCGAGCTCGCAGAGATTGTGTCGCGTTTCGTGCAGCCTGACTTCCATCCGGGTCAATATCGTGCACGCTTCCGGATGGCTCATCATGACGCCGCCTCCCCCTTCGTTGGTACGATGGTTTCGACGCGCCGCACGACGACCGGGCGGGTGTCGGCGTCCTGGGCGAGGCGGCGGATCAGCTCAAGCTCGGTATCCGAGCAGTCACCACGCACCTCGAGATCAATCCAGTGGCCGGCACGGCCGACATGGGAGTCGCGCAATCGATGGCCGGACGAGGTATAGTAGCTTTCGTGCGGGTCGTTGAGCCGCACACGGGTGCGCAGGAAAAGGATGCCCGAACCGAGATTGCCGCAGAACAGGAACTCGTCCGCGCGCGTAGTCTTCGGGCCACCGCCGATTTTTCGATGACCGATCTGGCGAAAGGCTTCGTCGAACTTTTTGGGGTTCGGCGTCGTGCGGGCGGTAAGCTTGCCGTCGAAGATCCAGGGCGGCCGATGTGGATCGACGCCGCCGACGGCAATCTGATGCAACAGCTCGAGCAGATAGGCAGGATCCGCCGGATATGAGCAACCCCGCCAAAGCTTTCGGACGGTGCTGCGAAGATCGTCGGGTAGCGCGAACAGCCGGACACGGGCTTCGCGCCATCGTCCAGCGCGGAGGGTTCGCTGCTCGCGTTCGCGCTCGTCCCACCAGACATGGCGGCGGGCCATTTCTTCGTCGACGCCATGTTGCCCCGCGGCAATCATCTCCGCGAAAAGCGGCAGCGCCTCGCGTTCGAGGCGCTGCTTGCGCTTGAAGGCGGCGCGTTTGCGGGACGTGTCGCGATAGGGCTCGGGTTTTGGCCAGGGACGGAAGCGCATCAGGTCCCCTTCCCGCGTCTTGCCCGGGCGGCGTTCGAAAGGATTCGGATGGCCGCGATGATGTTGCCCGTCTCATGGGCGGCTTTGGCATAGGCGGAGATTGGGAACGCGCCGGTGAAGAAGACGTCGCGTTCGATATGCATGCCGAATGGCAGCTCAAGCGTGGCAAGCTCTTCGATGCTAAACGTTCCGAGCTTCGGAAAGCAAGGTCGGCGAGACCGAAGCAAGTATCGTTGTCCGCGTCGAGCTGGGTTGCGAGCCAGGTACCGATGCCGACCGGATTGAAGAACTTGACCACAGGGACATGGTCGAGGCCACCCTGGCGACCATTGGCTAGAAGCTGTTCCCGCAGCTCTGATGTCAGCAAGGGCATGGGAGTTTGGAGAGTTTCGTTCATCGGCTTGCTCCGCGACGGGCGGCCGCAAATCTTCTGCGACCTTCTGACCCGTCACGACGAAAGGCGCCGTCCTCCTGCCTGGGAGGAGCGGCGCCTTCGAGTGGCGATCGGCAGAACCGGCGGTACGACGTAGGGGATCGCCGATGACGGCGGGATCAGTTGGCGAGGTCGAACAGCTTCTTCGCCTTGCCTTCCAGTTCGAGCCGTACGTCCTGATGCTGCTTGTCGCGCGCAACACGCGTGATGCCCTGCACAAAGTCGAACACCGATGTCGGCGGATGGCCCTCGTCGGTCAGCACGGCGTCGATGATCTTCGTGGCTTCGCCCTTGGAGAAGCCGCGCTTGCGCAGGAATGTCGTACGATCGTCGTCGTTACGGGCGACGACGCGTTCGCGCGCTGCCTTGATGCCGTTGACGAAGGGCATGGGGGAGGATTCGGCAAACTGGATCAGCGCCGGCTCGGCTTCGAGCGCGAAGCGGGAGGCGGCATATTTGGAGTGCCGGATGGTGATTTCCTGGAAATCCTCGACACCCCACAGATTCCTGTTGCAACAGACGGCACGTAGGTAAAAGCTTGCAATTCCTAGTGTTTTTGAGCCGACCTCGCTGTTCCAGGCGTAGAATCCACGGAAGTAGAGATCGGGTTCGCCGTTCGGCAGGCGACCGGCTTCGATCGGATTCAGATCGTCGACCAGGAAGACGAAAATGTCACGGTCCGACGCATAGAGCGTCGTCGTGTCCTTCGAGATGTCGACGTTGGGATTGTAGATACTGGTCGACCAGTCTAGAACGCCGGGCACTTTCCAGCGTGTGTCGCCGGTGCCGTTGCCGGCGATCTTCTGGACGGCGTCGACCAGTTCTGAGTCGAATATTCTGCCGTAGTCCGGGCCTGTTACCGCTCGAAGCTCCAAGCGGCCGTTCTCGATCTCAAGCGTCTTGACCTGTTCGGCGCGATGCGTGGAAAGGCCATACTGCAGATTGATGCCGGCGAGCGCGGCTGGCAGCTGACGCAGATAGGTCGCAGGCGCACCGACCAGGCTAGCGAGCTGACCGAAACTCCAGTGCGTCGGTGCGACCGGAGCGTGGGCATCGGGCAGCATGAGCGTCAACCGTTCGGGATTGTCGCGAGACGCTTCGACCCGGATGGCCTCGCTCTCGACGATGCGCGTCTTGCTGCGTTCGGACCGGCGCTTCACCGCATTGTTGAGGTCGGTGAGCGACAGGAAGCGCTCGTCGTCCGGCCGATTGAACCATTCCGACGACACGCGACCGATGCGCTGGCCGCGGCTGACATCGACCTTGTAGCCGTTGGACACGCTGCGCGCCGGCGCCTGGATTTCCATATGGGTCATGATCGTTCTCCGTGACGGGCGCCGGGAGCCTCTCTCCTGGCCTCGGCCCGCCACCGCATCCCGGCCTCCCCTCTGCCTCTGCCTGCGCCAGTCAGCGCGCGAAGCGCGCGGCCATGCGGGGCAGCGTGCCTTCCATCAGGTCGTGCGCAGAGGCCACAGGACGGCCACGGTGGAGAAGCGTTGGGTTCACCCGCAGTCGCGAGGGTTGCATCGCCCATGAAAGCGTGAATCAATGAAGACAGGGGATGCGGCGGCGTCCGGAGCGATGGAGGCGATGCGACGATTCAAACTTGCCGAACAGGTGATCGAAGAGACGGCGCCGGACCTTCAGATCGCGTTAGCGGATGCTTACCGTAAGCGCATTCGACCGCGCTGCATGTGCAAAGAAGGCGGCCTTACGATGTATATTGCTCAGGTTGGAGAGCACTACATCGTCAAGCGTATGCCGATGTCGGGTGGCGGGCACGATCCAGCTTGTCCATCTTACGAGCCGCCTGACGAGTTGTCGGGTCTCGGCGTGCTGATGGGCAGCGCGATCCAGGTCGATTCGGAGAGCGGAATGTCAGCGCTGAAAGTCGCCTTCAGTCTGACGAAAATCGGCACTCGGGCTGCGCCGGGAGCGGGCACGGATGCGACTGACACCATCGCCGGCGACGCAAAGAAGCTCTCGTTGCGCAGCTTGCTCTACTATCTTTGGCACCAGGCCGAGCTGACAGCGTGGACCTCGCGATGGGCTGGCAAGCGTCACTGGTGGAATATTCGCTGGCACCTGATCGAGGCCGCCGGCCAGATGATGGTGAAGGGTGGACCGCTCAGCGAGATGCTCTTCGTGCCTGAACCGTTTCGAGCAGTCGACAAGGCCGCGATCGAGCAGCGCCGGACCGCGGCCCTGATACCCGCACTCCCGCCCAAGGCCGGACCGCGCAAATTGATGATACTGGTGGGTGAGGCAAAGGAGTTTGCTCCGACACGTAGCGGTCATCGGCTGATTGTGAAGCATCTGCCGGACTTTCCTCTCCTCCTCGATGAAGGCCTGTATGGGCGTCTGCGGAGACGCTTTGAAGCTGAACTGGAATTGTGGAATGCCGACGAGGCTTCTCACCTGATGGCGATCGCGACGTTCGGGTTGACGCCGGCCGGCCTTGCGGTCGTTGAGGACGTGGCGCTGATGGTGGTCGCAGAAAACTGGGTGCCTTACGATTCCGCGTACGAAAAGAGGCTGGTCGATGCATTGGCCCGGCTTCGTGACCGCAGCGTCAAAGGTTTACGGTACAATTTGTCGGCAGAAACGCCAACCGCGTCTGCAATGCTGCAGCGTCAATCCCAGCCGATCGCACTTTATGTTGTTCCGCCTTCAGCGGACGACGCTTATGAAGAGGCGCTGGAAGAGTTGATCGCGTCGCGGCCGGAAATTGGCGCGTGGATCTGGCGCGCGGCGGAGAAAGAGATGCCTCCCTTGCCCTTTCGATGAGCTTTTGATGCTGGGTGGTGCCTCAGTTGGAATCTCGGCTGTGGTCGAGATGTGCAACCAAGTCGATCTCGGCATCCCTGAAGCCGAATTTCTTCATCATGGCGCGATGCTCGGCTGAGCCAAGGTAGACCAGCAATGCTTCGTCGATGGCCTGCCTGAAAGCTTCATCGGTTTTGCGAAAGGCGAAGGAACCGAATGCTGGTTCCTTCTCATTGGGCGGCACGGCTACAACCTCCAACTGAAGGTCGGAATTTCGTTCGAGGAATCCGCTATGCGCCCTGGCAACGCTTGCATAGGCATGGGCTTCACCGGCCGCTACAGCTGAAGCGGCCTCGGTATAGGTCTCGAGTACCAGGATGCGATCCTTCGGGACACCGAGATCAACCGCAAAGCGGTGCTGTATCTGGTCGCGTATGACAGCGAGTTTGCAGCCGTCAGTCCTGGCAACCGACCTGTACCCGGTCAGCGTCAGGGGTTTCCCTTCCGCACAAGCAGCCCATCGGGCAGCGCCCAGATCGGCCTGCTGAAGGCCGCTATCCACCGGCGCTCCTCGGTCGCAAAAAGGCCGGTTGTCATCTGCCAACGGCCTTCGCTGAGCGCTGGAAGGAGATGCGCGAATTCGGTTTCGACCATCTCGACGTCATGAAGGCCGACCATCCCAAGAACCGTTCGCGCCAAGGCGACGTCGCAGCCAGTGACGGTTCCGTCAGCATCACGGTAATTGAAAGGAGGTTCGATCAGGTAAGCGAACTTGGTCATTTCCAGGACTTAGCATGAACCGGCCTCAATCGCCTGCAGCTTCGTGGTGGTCGGCGATCTCACTTTTCGCGGTGCGGTATGGAATTGTGCATTGCAATATCCGCGGCGGCGGGTATCATCCCGCTATCGGCCATCTACTCCTCCCAGATGCGATGCCGATGCTGGATATGGTGCACCTCCTCCCGGCAGCGGGCTTTTTCATGATGGTGCTGCTCGGCGTCTAGTCCAGGCGAATGGATCGAACCTCCATGCCCTTCTTGCCTTGAGCGGACTGGAAAACCACCCGCTGTCCCTCTTCGAGCACGCTGAGCCCCGACCGCGTCAACGCGGTGGCGTGGACGAAAACATCCTTGTCACCGTTGTCGGGAGATATGAAGCCGAACCCCTTTTCGGAATTGTACCATTTGACCGAGCCCTCGATCTCCAACTGCACGTCGCTCCCATCCGTTCTATCGTCGCGCTGGCGCACAGAAGCAGGTGCTGTCGGGCTATGGTCGCCGATGTCGAGGACTTTGACGACCTGCCGCCCGCGTGGCGCCTCTTCCACCGTGACCTTCAGCTGAGTCCATCAGGAAGGTCTGTGCGGCCAGCCGCTTCGAGGACCCGAATATGCAGGTATGTCTCGGCGCCATCCCGCAGTTTGACAAACCCAAAACCCTTGGCGGCGTTGAACCAGAGTACCTCGGCGTCGAAAACATCTGGAGCAGCGCTTGGTGGCTCTTGAAAGTAGCCAGGCTCGGGAGGCGGCTCGAAAAAGACATCCTCCGCAGCATTACCACGACGTTTTCCGCGTCGCTCGCGATGGTCTCTGTACTTGCCCATGACGTCCTGGCCCAGATCGAGAGCGCATACCACCTCCCGAAAGATAATCTCCGTCGAGCGACGCAACGGTGTCAAATGACGATTTGCTCACAAAACGATGGTCTCGGTGACAATGTCAGGCGCACGGCCGGCAGCGAGCTGATGGTCGAAACATCGGGAAAATGCCACGTTACCCCGCCTTCTTCTCTGGCGCTGACGAGTATGCCTTGAAGGCCGCCATCAGCATGGGTCCAACGGAAAACTGCCCTGCCCTCGCCTTCTCGGTCAACGCCCGCAGGTATCCTCCCGCCGAGTTGATGTGCTGGGCCCGCTGCAGAATGCAGGCGACGACGATGGCCGCGGTTTCCGGCCCCATGACGTGGCAGGCATCCTCGTAGGCCGACGGCGACACGCCGAGATATCCCCTCACCTGGGCGGCGGTCGCCATCAAATCGCGCCAGTTTCCGATCCCGGCGGTGGCGTAATCCACAATATCGGGGCAAGCTTTCAGCACTAGGCCGAGGTGATACGTTTTTGGCGGCTCCTGCGGTTCTCGTCTGGGCTCGGCCGATCCCCTGGCTTTCTCGAAAGCTGGTTCAAATTCAAAATGGGATTCGGGATTTGAATCAGATTGCTGCGGCTCATTTTGAGACTCATTGGCGCTCGGATTCGTAACATTCATGAAGTCTTTCAATGCGATATCGACTTCATCACGGATCTGATCGAGCTCCGCAGCGAACGGCTCGAGTTCGACGACGCTCGCTTTTCTCGGGAGGTGATCCACCACGAGCCTGAAGCGTCTCCAGAGGGCCTGCCAGGCGCCCGGTGCGCCCTCTTCGACCGCCGCATCGATCAGCTTGGCGATGTCGCGCCTCTGCAGAGTGATGCGCTCGCGCATGAGCTTTAGTGCACGGTTGTCCGCACGCACGCGCTCGGCCGCCTGGTGGAACTCTTCGGCACGGGCGAGCAAGGGGGCCAGGGAGAAGCCGAAGGCATCCTCCAACTCCCCTCCCCTCCCCTTTCGAGCATACCTTTTGCCGTTCGGGCTGTCCCTGCGCAGGATGATGCCGCAATCGAGCAGCGCCGCGAGATGCCGGCGTAGAGTGGCGTTTGCCATCCCGTGCGACCGCAGCGACAGCTGCTTGTTCGATGGGAAGACGATCAGCCCATTCTCTTCGGACAGCTCATCATCCGGATGAAACGACAGCAATCCGGCCAGGACGGCCAGCGAACGGTCGCCGACGCCTATGATGCTCTTGCCTTCGCAGAGATCGCGATAGACCTGCCACTTGCCGGCGGCCTTCCCATCCGGAATCTCTTTGGCTTCGATCTGCCCTGCCATAAGGGCAAGCGACATCGGTCGACTCCCGAAGGGAGTCGTTGCAATTTCCCTCTCCATTTCCTTCACCTTCAATCAGGCAAAAGAAATCCGCTCGCCAAAACGACGCCAAGACTCTTGACAGTGATTCGCGGAAATGTGATTCTCAGGCTGCTAAACGTTGAGAAGGGCTTCCGCGAGAGATCGTTCGGGGGCCTTTTTCTTTTGCGGTTTCAGTTCTCCTGTTTCGACTGCCTGTAGGCCTCGAAGAGGCTGTCCAGATTGCCTGTAAGCCATTCGGCGAAAGGCTTGGCTTCCGCCTTCGTGATATCGAGCGAGACGCCTTTCGGGCGCGTTCTTGCAACAACGCTCACTGATTTGTCGCTGGGCGCCCAAGATGTGGCTTCCGTAGTGTTGGCGGCCTTCCGCGTTTTCAGCTCCGCGTAGACGGCCTGGAACCTGTCATCGCTCTTCAGGGTGAGGAAATCAGGCTCCCGAATGAATTTCAGAGCTTTTGTCTGCCTTGCGTTCTCCGCGAGCATGTCGGCTAGTTCAGACCACCGCTGGCGTCCGAATGACGGCGCAGCGCCGATTGCCTCGATCAGTTCGGGCGGCAATCGCTTGATCAGCGCGATCATGCGGCTCAAGGCGGCCTTGTCGACGCCAAGCGACGCCATGATGATTTCGCGGGAGAACCCACGATCCTCGAGACGAGCCCCGAAGAACGACCGTTCAATGAATGAGAGATCTGTTCGGGAGTTGTTCTCCTGACCTTGCGAGACGACGAGCTGTTCGTCGGTGAGATCGCGTACAACCGCCCTCACGTTTCTTCCAAGTTCCTTGGTGGCCGCTAGACGACGATGCCCGTAAGCAACCTGATAGCGACCTTCGCTGTCTGGATGCGGACGCACTAGGATCGGTACTTGCTGGCCATGTTCCTTAATCTGCGCAATCAAGGAGGCGGTGTCCTCAGCATTAACCCCAAGGCGATCGACGACGAATGAGCTGTCGATCAGCGAGGTATCGAGTTCGATGACGGTCTGGCCTTCGGCCAACTTTTTCTCGATTTCCTCTGCTCGCGATGCCCGAGAATTGATGTTCTCCAGTGACTGCGAGATGGATCCAAGAGGACTGGCAGGCCTGTTTGGCCTCTCCAAGCCGAGCAAGGGACGTCCCAGCTTCGGCTGCGCGAGCGCAGGAGCAACTTCGGTAGAGTCCAGCGCCAAATCGAAAACGTTCTTTCGCGCCATGGTTACTTCCTCCCCCACGTGGAGCGGATGAGGCCTTCGATTTCTCCATTTACCTGCGTCAAGGACTCCAAGGCACGATCGTAGGTACCGCGTGTGAAGGCCGATTTCTCGACTTCGTAGAGCGTCTGCTTGGTCAACCCGGCGTCCGAAATCGCTGTAGATTTCAGCATTGAGTGCTCCAGGACCCGCTGACCGAAAATGGAGCGCATAAAGCCTGCCATCTGGGACTGTGGGCCATCGTTCGGCTCGTAACGAGTTACCAGATAGCGCATCCAATCGTATTCGGTGCTGCCGCCCGCATTCTCGACGACGGCCAGGAGGTCTCCTGTCATGGTCAGGAACTGGCTCATGCTCATGACGTCAAGCATCTGCGGGTGGACGGTAATCAGCACCGCGGTAGCAGCGCAGAGCGCTGACAGAGTCAGGAAACCGAGCTGGGGCGGGCAATCGATGATCACGACGTCGTATGCGCTTTCGATATCGGCGAGGCTTTCCCCGATCCGTGAAAAGAACATCGAATTATTTGTGCGCTCAGCCAGCGCCTTCGGCGTAGTATGCTCGAATTCCATCAGTTCCAAATTGCCCGGCACACAGTGCAAGCCAGGCGTATACGTTTCGCGGACAATTTCGGAGATGTGACGACGGCTCTCGTCATAGCGAATGGCACCGTAAAGGGTTTCTCCGTCGCCGACATCCAGTTCGGGTTGGTGACCGAAAAGCGCCGACAATGACGCCTGGGGATCGAGATCAATCGCCAGAGCCCGATATCCGCGCAGCGCGAGATACTGGGCAAGATGAGCGGAGGTCGTGGTCTTCCCTGAGCCGCCCTTAAAATTCATTACGCTGACGATCTGGAGCTTTTCTCCAGCGCGGCGGTGCCGGATGTATTTTGGAGTCCCCTTCCCGCCCTCGTCGAGAACGCGCCGCAGGCTTTCTATATCGGCAACGGAATACAGGCGCCTGCCATTTGGTAAGGGTTCCGGGCCGTGGCCCTCGGCGACGATCTGGCGGAGATAGCCCTCATGTATGCCAATGAAATCAGCCGCCTCGGCCGGCGTGAAAAGGCGAATTGTCTTCTGGGAAGTCGGGGGGAAAGTTCGCTGCTGATGCGCCTGCAACTGACGCGACAACTCACTAGCGTCAGCCATGATTTGGCTACGCAAAGTCGGAACGACTGCGCCCATACCGTTGAGGTTTGCGTTTACCAAGACTCTATCCCCGACATCTGCGCTTATTTCGACGTCAACACCAAAAATGCGCTGATGAAATAAGCCAGATTCGCAGATCGATGGCAAACCTTTTAAAGCTAACAGAAAGTTAACGTCTGCTCCTCGCTGGAAACCGAGTTGTACGTGTGCAACTGATCACATACCGATTCCACGCAATCGCCATAACCGCCTTTTTGAAGTCACATTGAGCAGCTTTTGAGCGGACGATCGCCCTTTGTCATCGGCAGCTTCGAAATCTTAGGGTTGTACACGTGCAACTCATCAAGGCACTAAGCGAGGGTGCACCGTAGCCCTGTGCTGCTTAAGGTAAGGATTCCTTATTGCGGCTGATATCATTTCACAGTGGGCTGCCATGGGAACTAGCCTTCACAAAGCGCTTCCGGGGCTAGTCCACTGACCGACGGCGTTCCGCGACGAATTCGAAATCACATACACTCTCAATAGGAAGAATGACGGCGCGTCGCCTTGGTCTAATGGACCCCCTAGCCGCCGAAGATTTCGAGAGGCTCACAGACGGATCGAGAAGCGCGGCCCGATGCGTGCAGGACGGCGGCGGATGAAAGAAACGGGAAAGGCTAGCATATCTTCGGAAGACTTCCGGCTGTTCCGATTAGCTCGTAAGCAGGTGCCGGATTCAACTCGTCGACTATGTTCTTGGCGCCGAAGCATCTGAAGCGGAGTTCATCCCCGGTATGGCCGGTGGCAATGACCGCGGCTATCCAACCGGGCTCAAGGACAACGGAGCGCAGCGACGTCATCGCTCCCGAGAACCCTTCCGCAGTTTGAATGAGCGTCTGATTTTTTGGCCGCAAACCGAGTGCCGTCATCGGAAATCTCAATTCTGCTGCCAACCCGAGGCCCATTTGCCTTGCACTCGCGAGAGTCGCCTAGGTGCCGACAGCGCATATTTCGACGTCGTTGAAAGAAAGCGTTCGCATTCCCTACAATCCCGAAGCCTTGGTGAGGTTTACGCGAAAGCGATCACGCCGTCGTTGGTATTTGCGCGTCATCTCCGCAGAGGCATGACCGAGCTGCTTTTGCACAAAGCGCTCATCGACCTCGGCTGAGGAGGCTAGGCCAGACCGCAATGAGTGTCCCGCAAATAGCTTGCCACGTTGACCCTCCGGCAGATCGCCGCGAACGCCAGCCGCGAGTGCGGTTCGCTTGACGAGGCGCGCGACCTCCTGGTCGTTGAGCCTCTCCGATCCCACGGCCTTGCCTTGGCCCGTTACCCGGCGGAACAGGGGCCCGTGGGCAATACGCGCAAACTTCAGCCAGGTTTGCAGGGCTACGACCGGGCAGGTGGCGTCTGACGAACCCCGGCCAACCTCGACCTCACGCCAGCCAGTCTTGCCGCGCAGGATAAGCAGCATGCCCTTTTCCAGGATTTCGACCCAGCCGGACGAATCCTCGGTTTGGTCGCGGCCGGCGTCGAGACCGACGATCTCCGAACGGCGCAGGCCGCCGGCGAAGCCGAGCAGCAGCATTGCGCGGTCGCGCAGGCCGCGCAGGGTGCCGCGGTCGAGCGTTTCCAGCATCGCAATCAGATCTTCTGGCAGCACAGCTTCCTTCTGTCGGGGCGGGGATGCGTGTTTGTTGCGGATGCCCGCCATGACGGTGGCGATATGCCGGTCCTTGCGATCGAGTGGCTGACTACGCTGCGCAAAATTCCAGGAAAGAGACGAAAGGCGGCGCTCAATCGTCGAGACGGAACTCGGCTTTTTGTCTCCCGTCGCTTTGCCGGATGCACAGGCGGTTATGTAGAGTCCCACCACCTTCGGATCAGGAGGGAACATTTCTACACCTTGCCGTCGGCACCAACTGGCGAAGTGACGCCAATCGGAAGCGTAGGCGCGGCGCGTGTTCGTTGAACTGGCTGCTTCGACATAGTCCCGCGCACGGCCGGCGAGCTCCTCAAGATGGCCGGGCAAACGCGCGCCCACGCGAGAGTCAGTGTCGGGTAGGGCAGGGGAGGGGACTTTGCCCTCACTTCTCGGCAACGCCTCGTCAGGCGTCGGCATGCCCATGGCGCGAACCAACTCAACGATGTCGGGGAGGTCTTCTTCAGTCCCGTCCATGGCCATTTCTTTGCGTTTGCGCGATTCACCGACGCCTATGATATTCGTTCGAGCCGGCATGTCTATGAAGCGACTGGCCCGCGCCCTTGATTACCCTAGCACCAAGTGCTATCTTTTGACATGCCTGATCGCGTATTCAATCGGGCGAACATCGATGAGGATGAATTGCGGGCATTCCGCGACCTGGCGGCGCTCTACAGGCGCAAATCCGCGGCGGATATCGATGCGGAACTGAATGCCGGGGCGTTGATGGAGATTGGTGATGGCCACTAGAGGAAAATTCAAGAGCGACGCCTTCGAGGCCATCCACAGCGCGGTGGAGGGCATGGTGCGCGCCGGCACGGTCGACAAGCAGACCCTACGCTCCTTCGACGAAGCCTGCCTGTCACGGCCGACGACATTCGACGCCAAGAAGATCAAGGCGCTGCGCGAGCGCAATCACGTCAGCCAGCCGGTGTTCGCACGCCATTTGAACACGTCGGAATCGACGGTGCAAAAGTGGGAAACCGGGGCCAAGCGGCCGAGCGGAATGGCGCTGAAGCTGCTGACTGTTGTCGAAAAGCACGGGCTTGAAGTGTGTCGCTCGCGTTTCATCGGCGGACGACAAGCTATTGATCTGGCGCGAATCATGTTCGGAGTTCATTGGCGGATTCTAGCCGAATCACTGGATTTTTCGTAGTATTCGATCGGACGAACTTTACAGCGAGGCTGCTGTGGTTCACGGACCCGACAAGGACACGATCGATGACACCGCCTGGAGCGAGGCGGTTGCAAGGGAAGTCGTGATCCGAAGGCTTGTGTCGCTCGACAGCCCAGGTCGGGCAGATTTCTTCCGAGCCTGCCATGAACTCGGCCTGAAGCGCACTCGGCTCTATGAACTGACCAGGGCGTATCAGGAGCATCCCGTCACGAGTTCGCTGCTGCCGCGCCCTGCGGGGACGCGGCAAGGCAGCCGCCGATTGCCGGACGAGACCGAAGCCGTGATCGCCGAAGCGGTGCGGGACTTCTACAAGACACGCCAGAAGCCGAGCATCAACCGGCTGCACAAGGAAATCCGCAGACTCTGCCGGTCGCGTGGCGTGCGCGCACCGTCCTGGCATGCGGTAAAGGCGCGGATCACGGCCATGGATCCTGCCGAACTGACCAAGGCACGGCTTGGCTCGAAAGCAGCACGTGATCGCTTCCGGCCAGTGCCGGGGGAATATACCGCGGAGTTCGCGTTCGACGTTGTCCAGATCGACCATACGCTGGTCGATGTCATCGTCGTCGATCGCCAGTATCGTCGGCCGCTGCAGAGGCCATGGTTGACGCTCGCCATCGACATCGCAAGCCGCATGGTTGCCGGGTTTTACCTGACGCTCGAGGCGCCGTCGACGGTCTCGGTGGCTCTCGCGATCCAGCATATCGTGCAGCCGAAAGAATCATGGCTCGCCGGGCTGGGGATCGATACGGAGTGGCCGATCTCCGGGTTTCCGGACGCGATTCATCTCGACAACGCCAAGGAATTCCGGTCGCGTGCCCTTCGGCGCGGCGCTGAGGAATACGGCATCGAACTCATCCACCGTCCGGTCGCCACACCCCACTATGGTGGTCACATCGAACGGCTGATCGGCACCATGATGGGCGCTGTCCATCTTCTGCCAGGCACGACGTTCAGCGACATCGACGAGCGCGGCGGCTACGATTCCGCCGCCAATGCGACGATGACGATGGATGAGCTGGAGCGGTGGATGGCGCTCGAGATCATGCGCTACCACGCCGATCGGCATGGAACGCTTGGAATTCCACCTCTGGCGGCCTGGCATGAGGCCGCGGCCCGTCGTGCCAGACCAGTACGTCATCCCCACGATCTGGCCGGTTTCATGGTCGATTTCCTTCCCAGCGTCGACCGGTTGGTGCGGCGCGACGGCATTCACCTGTTCGGTCTTCGCTACTGGGATGACGTCCTCAGCATCTGGGCCGGCCGGCTCGATCGGCCGTTGCCCGTTTCCTACGACCCACGCGATCTTTCGAGGATTTTCGTGCGTGCTCCGGACGGTAAGCGCTGGCCGATCCGCTTTGCCGATCTACGACGCCCGCCGATCACGCTTGGCGAACATCGCCGTGCCCGGACCGCCCTGCGGGAGCACGGTCTTGCGCTGGTCGACGAGCAGCTGATCTTCGAGACCATCGAGGCGCAACGCGCATTGGTCGATGAAGCGACCTTGCGAACCAGGGCGGCGCGTCAACTGGCGGAAAGGCGCGACCGAGCGCTCGGCGATGCCGCGTCAAACTCGCCGGTTGCGGCCGAGCCTGCGCAAATCGAGGATGAGCGGCCGATCGACTGGAGCAAGGTCCCCGTCTACGCCGTCGAGGAATGGTCATGAGAGGGGAGGGGACATATGAACACCTCGACGAGAGCTATCGCCGCTATGCCGCTTTGCCCGACGAAGAGCGCATTGCCTGGATCAAGGCCGACCGCTGGATCGGGTTCGAGCAGGCGGAGGCGGCACTCGTCCGCCTAAATTCCCTACTGGACTATCCGCCACGCGACCGCATGCCCTGCCTCTTGATCTATGGCGACACAGGCATGGGCAAGACCAAGATCATCCGCAAATTCGAGCGTGCGCATCCGGCCACCTTCTGCCAATCGACCGGCGTTACGACGAGGCCTGTCGTCTTGGCGCAGGTGCCCTCGGAACCGATCGAGCGCGATCTCTACCGGGAATTGCTGGCCAGCGTGCAAGCCCCGGCGCTCGTCGGCGGCACACTTGCCCGGGAGAAGGACATCTGCCGCTCGCTGCTGCGCACCGTCGGCGCCAGGATGATCGTGCTCGACGAGGTCAACGGCATGCTGGCGGGGACCTACCGGCAACAGCGGGTTTTTCTGAATGCCCTGCGGTTTCTCGCAAATGACCTGAGGGTTCCGCTTGTCTGCGCCGGCACCGATCTGGCGCGACAGGCCTTGCTCACGGACGCGCAACTCGCCGAGCGCTTCGAGGCGTTTCACCTAAAACCCTGGAAGAACGACCATGCCCTTGCGCGGCTCTTGAAGAGCCTGTCCCGTATCCTGCCCCTGCGCGCGCCTTCCGACCTCGAAAGCGCCGCGGTTCGTGAGCGGATCCATGTGCTCACCAGCGGCGTCACGGCCCGGATTTTTCGATTGATCGAAACGGCGGCTGAGGAGGCGATCCGGTCGGGGAGGGAACGGCTCGACCTTGTGAGCTTCGGCGATGATCTCGTGCTGCCGCTTGTGTCGATGACGCAGTCGGCGCGCCGGCGGATGCCGCAGGCGGCAGTCGGTTGATGGGGCCGGGTCGTCTCCCCATGGCGCCGCGGCCCCGTCGTGACGAATTGCTGTCATCCTGGATGGCGCGGGTGGCATGCCGTTATGGTCTTACAGCGGAAGAGCTGGCGGGCCATTTCGCCGGCGACGGAAACAGCTTTTCCACGCCCACGCCCACGCCCACGACGATCGACGACCGAGCTCCGACCGTGGATCAGGCTCAGGCATGGGCGCGGGCCTGCGGTGTCGACCCCGAGCGACTGCAGCGTTTGTCGTTGAGCTGGCGCTACCCACTACGAGCTCGAGCATGGTACGTGAGCAGGGGACCGGAATGGACGCCGTCGATAGTGACCGGGTCGACCCCGGTCTGTCTCGCCTGCTTCGCTGCCGATCAATCCGCGGGGCGCGACGGCTATTTGCGGGCCGGCTGGATGCTCGCCGAACGTTGCATCTGCCCAACTCATGGCGAGTTGCTGCTCGATCGCTGCCTGTCATGCCACCGCCGTCTTTCCGTGGCTTTCCGCCTGCTCGACGGTCGCGCGCGGCCTGTTTGCAGCTCTTGCGGCGTGATTTTGGCCGATAGGGGAGGGGAGTGCGACCGGCACGACCGTAACCTTATGCGGTGGACGCTTGCCGTCCAGCAGCGGATCACCGCAAGCGTCGATCACGAAAATCCCGCGCGGGGGCAGTTCGAGAAGGCGCTTGCGATGCTTTGGGCGCCGCTCGACCACCCCGCTGCAGCGCGACCCGTGCTGGCGCTTTGGTTCAATGAAGCGGGCTGGCGCTGTCCCTATGATGTCCGGCATGCCGTCGGCGCCGATGCGCCGGTCGGCCAGTTGCCGGCACGGTGGCGTTTCCTCACGCTGCTTGCCCTCAACGATATCTTCGGCGCCGACCCGCGCGTTGACGGTACGTCGCCGCCTGCCGCCGCCCACCTGGTGCGGCGGGCCGCGCCACGGCGGGAACGGCTCTCAAGGTCGAGCCGACGGCCGCATGTCCAGCTACAGAAGCGCTCCTCGGCCGAATACGAGCGCCTGGCGCGTCAAATTCTGGCTGATCCGCGCTGGATCGCCGCCGAAAAGCTGCCACGGCGGAAACGGGAGCGTGTTCGAGCAGGCCTGATCGATGCCGCGCTTGCCGGGAACGCGGCGGCACTCGGGGCAAGGCTGTCGCCCCGGCCGCGGAGCGACGGGCAGGCGATTCAGATATCGTGAGACTACGCGCCGTGTTGCGGAGTCTCACAATTCCGACTCAGCCAGTTTCACAATTGCGCTCGAGGAATCTCATAACCGTGCGCGAGATTTCGATCGGAGGCACGATTGACGCCTATTCTGGCGCTCTGCTCGACGAGAGAGGCCATTCCTCGGCAAGGGGTCCGGGAATTGGCCGCAAACCAGGTCCGCTCAATGAACGCGAATTCTCGTCGATCTGACGCCTAAAGGAGGCTGTCCGGCGATGAAAAACGAGCCACATTGGCCATTCTCACTATAAAGAGCAAAACGACCGATAATGCAACATTATCGTTCGTTTTTGATTCGCGACAGGTGCGGCGGTTTCATGCGTTGTGACTTGTAGAAAGCGCCGTCATGATTCATGCTCTTCGTGATGATTCGACGGCCCAAATCCTCTTTGTCTCGCCACGCCACAATCTCCGGCGCCGCTTCGGCCGTGCCGATGGCAGTGGCGCCGGCCTGGCTGCGCCGGGCCGTTCCCGACGCGCAAAGCCTTGCCGGAAAAGACGTAGGGCTAAATGCCCTTGGGCCAAATGCCCTTGAGGAAATCGCCATCGCCGCGGGCGCCGCCATCGGCGCACTCGATGCGGTGGTCCGCCGCCAGGAGCGATGGGCAGACGCCTGGCGGCAGCGGCTGGCGCTTGCGGCGGCCGCGGTCACGGCACGGCAAGCGGGGCGTATTGAGGATGAAAATGCGCTGCGCGACGCCGTGCTGCTCACACGACCCGGTGACAATGTCGGGCCTGCCGGCAGCTTGTTTTTGGGTTGGCGCAGGTTGGCCGGAGCGCCCGCAGCGAAATTGCTGACCGAGGCGAGCATCGCGGTTGTCTTGGACGAGTTCGGTTTTGCCCATGACGACGAGGTGGTCAACGATCTCGTGGAGGAGCTGCGGCAATTGGCCGCCAGTGACGGGACGGTGGGAATGATGACCGGCGCCATCGCAATCGCCGAACGCCACGGCTTTGCGCGCGCCCTTGGCGCTTGGCTCGCCGACGCCCTGCTGGCGCAGCGCTTGGGCTGGACTTTTGCGGTGCCGCTGCTGGGTGCCGAAGCCGCCTTGGGCACAAGCGCTCGCTCCCGTCGAGCGGCAGCCAGCTCTGTGGCGATACGCATTGAGACAGATCCTGAGCGTGCGAAAGGTCTGCTCGCCGCTCAGGCGCGCGCTGCGCTGCGCGCCGTCGATCTGTCCGCCGAGCTCGGTCGCCGCGCGGACCGGCTGCTTGCGGTGGCGCCAAAACTCCGGGCCAGAGCGGCGGACGCCGTCGTCGAAAGGCTTTTGTCCGCCGACGCGATCGTCGCGTCGGAAAAGATCGCGGGCATGAGTGATCGCGGCCTGCGCCGTCTGTTCGATCGGCTGGTCGAACTCGGCGCGGTGCGCGAGCTCTCGGGCCGCCCGACCTTCCGCATCTACGGACTGTGAGAGCGATGGCCAAGGCGACGCGTGCGAGACGGGCGAAAGGCCGACCAGACGATGGTCGTCCAAATGACCATTTGTTCGACGCTGAGCTGGATCACCTGCCGCCGGAAGCGCGCTGGCGCGAATGGATGCATCGCGTCGAGGCAACCATTTTTGCCGCCAGTGAACCGGTCGGCCGCGAAACACTGGCTCGGATCGTCGGCAAGAGCTGCAGCATCGATCTGTTGATCGACGACATTCGCGAAGAGCTGCGCGGCCGGCCCTACGATCTGGTCGCCGTCGCCGGCGGTTGGAAGCACCTGACCCGGCCGGCCTATGCCGACGCCATCCGCAGTGCATTTGGCACCGCCATCGGCGGCGGCGGGCGTGCCGCGGACCTGACGCAGTCGGACGTGCTGGTGCTGATGTGCATCGCCTATTTCCAGCCCATTACGCGCGGAGAGTTGTCATCCTTCTTCGGCAAGGAGATTTCGCGTGACCTGATCGGCCATCTGCGCGGCGCCGGCATGATCGCCTCCGGCCCACGCAGCCCGACGCCGGGCGCACCCTATACCTATGTCACGACGAAGGAATTCCTGCTCCAGTTCGGGCTCGACACGTTGCGCGACCTGCCGGATTTCGAGGCACTCGAAGACGCCGGATTGCTGTCGAAGGAGAAGCTACTGGCCGGAGATATCCCAGCAGGGTTGGCGAGCGTAGAGGACGAAATCGAAGAACAAGCCGATCTCGTCGAGGACCGGGTGTCTTGAGCGGATCGTTGCGCGCTCAGCGACAGTCACGAACTCATGGCCATGATGATTGGTTCTGCGGCAGCCGGTGATCGGGATCATGGACCGCGACCTTGTCACCGTCGACAAGATTGGCCGGGAAGACCACGAGATTTGTTCCGCCGGCGTGACGCAGTGAGGGGAACAGGATGCCCCGAATCCCTGCGGTAATGACCAGGTCCGCCAGCTTCCATGACGGTGGAATTTTCTTGTCGATGCGAGCGATCTGGCCTGACCTGAGACCCTAATCTCCTCCGGTTTGAGGGAGAGTCCTTGGTTTCGTTTTGTGGCCTCATGCGGCCTGTTTTTCCAGTGTGGATTTCATTGCGAACTCGGCTGGCGGCATGTTGCCGAGGGCCGAGTGGGGTCTGTGGTGGTTGTAGTCCTCCTGCCATGAGTTGATGACGCTGCGGGCTTCGGACAGCGTCGAGAACAGCGTGTCGTTCAGGCACTCGTCTCGGAAGCGCCCGTTGAAGCTCTCCACGAACGCATTCTGTGTAGGCTTCCCAGGCGCGATGTAGTGCCATTCGACGCCGGTCTGCTGGCACCATCGCAGGACCGCCATCGAGGTCAGTTCGGTGCCGTTGTCGGAGACGATCGTGTCCGGCCGGTCGCGCCGGCGGATGACAGCGTCCAGCTCGCGCACGACGCGCAGGCCCGACAGCGAGGTGTCGGCGATCAATGCAAGGCATTCCCGCGTGTAGTCGTCGACGATGGCGAGCACCCGGAAGCGACGGCCATCGGTGAAGGTGTCGGAGACGAAGTCCAAGCTCCATCGAGTGTTGGCGCGATCGGGCACGAGCATGGGCCTGCGCGTGCCCAGCGCCCGCTTGCGTCCGCCGCGCCGGCGCACCTGCAGCTTCTCCTCCCGGTAGAGGCGCCGCAGCTTCTTCTGGTTCATCACGATGCCCTGCCGGTCCAGCATGATGTGGATCCTGCGATAGCCGAACCGCCGGCGCTCCGCCGCCACGGCCTTCATCGCCTCACGCAACGGCCCGTCGTCCGCACGGGCGCTGATGTAGCGCACCGTCGAACGGTCGATGTTCAGAGCCTGGCACGCCCGACGCTGGCTCACCCCATGCACCTCGCAGGCATGAGCCACCGCCTCCCGCTTCGCATCGGGCGTCACCATTTTTTTGCGGCGACATCCTTCAGGATCGCGTTGTCGAGCATCTGCTCGGCCAGGAGCTTCTTCAGCCGGGCGTTCTCGTCCTCCAGAGCCTTCAGGCGACGGGCGTCGGACACCTCCATCCCGCCGAACTTGGCCTTGAACTTGTAGAACGTCGCTGCCGAGATGCCGTGCTTGCGGCAGACATCCGCCGTCTTCGCACCGGCCTCCTGTTCCTTCAGCATCCCGATGATCTGCTCTTCCGTGAACCGCGAGGGTCGCATCGTCCGTCTCCGTGATCGGCGGACTCTACCCAAATCTGGTGGAAGTTCAGGGTCTCAGGTCAGGCCGGATAACGTCGGAATCCGCATTGAGACTGCCCTGCAATCCCAGAAGCAATCGGTCATTGCCTTGCGCGGTGCATAGACCGTCTCCTGGTGATCATCACGGTGTCGACGACGCGACACATCTCGATGAGTTGCTGCCAGTGGCGGCCGTATGCATGCTCCTGGTGCGCAGCATCGAGCGCGCCGAGCGGGTGAGTTGGGCGATGAAGAGCCGCGGCTTTTCCGGCAGCTTTCCCGATTTCGACCAGCAGCGAATGCAGGCGGCCGACATCGCCTTCTGCGCCACCTGGATTGGCGTAGCGGCGGCGCTGGTCGTGCTGGAATTCCTCGTATGAGCGGAGCGCTTCCCCTGATCCGCCTGACCGGCGTTCACGCCGGCTATCACGGCAGGGAAGTCTTGCGCGGGATCGACCTGTCTCTTGCACCGGGTGAGCGTCTTGCCCTGCTCGGCGCGAATGGCGCCGGGAAGAGCACGCTGATGCACGTCATCAACGGCTTCGTGCCGGCGAAGGCAGGCACGATCGAGGCTTTTGGCGCGCCGAGGCGCGAGGAGAAGGACTTCCGCGAGGTCCGCGCCCGCGCCGGGCTGGTGTTCCAGGACCCCGACGACCAGCTTTTCAGCCCGACGGTGCTGGAGGACGTGGCCTTCGGGCCAATGAATCTCGGCCAGAGCCGCGCGCAGGCTCGGGCCACGGCCCAGACCACGCTGGCCCAACTCGGCCTGACCGGCTTCGACGACCGTATTACCCATCGCCTCTCCGGCGGCGAGAAGCGGCTGATCGCCATTGCCGCGGTGCTGGCGATGAAGCCGGACGTGCTGTTGCTCGACGAGCCGACTGCCGGCCTGGACCCCGACGCCTATGACAGGCTTTGCGCAATGCTTGGAAAGCTGCCGCAGGCGATGATCATCGCCGCCCACGATGCGGAGTTCATCGCCCGCCTGGCGACCTCGGCGGTGCTTGTCCGCGACGGCGTGTGCCACCGGGGTACGATCCACGCCCACGAGCACAGGCGCAGCCATGCGCACCTGCATTTCGAGCATGAACCGGCCGGCCATCATCATACGCCGGAAACAGAACCGGTGTGGGATATCGGCTCTACGGGATGAGATGACGACGCAAGCGGCTGGCCGCGGTTTCGCCTTGGTGCGCCGCGGCCCGCCCCTGCGACAACAGCCGGCGCCTTTGCCTTTACGCACTCACCCCGCCATCGGCTGCCAGAGCGCTTGCCCAAGCAGCCCCGGCGAGCCGCCGAAGAGATGTCTGCGGGTAGCCTGCCAGCCGGCGACTATGCCTCGCCGCAGACCGCGCCCGTCACTTGCCGCGAAACGCACCGAAACACCGCAATCATTCGGCAGAAGGGACGCCGCGCCGTAGACGTCCACGGCCCCGACATCGGCCGCTATCGCATCGGCGAGGCGTTTCAGTTCGGCCGGCGGCCGGCGCGTGGCCACGAAGAGCGTGCCGTAGGCCGCGAAGCGGCCTCCCCCGGCGACCGCGCGTGACGTGCCGGGAAGACGGCCGCAATCCATTGCAAGGATGTGGCCGTCCTCATCCTCGATAAGGGTTACGGTGCGGAAATTACCGAACGGCCGCTGTCCGCCAGACGGATCGTGCGATGCGATGCCTTCGCAAAACACCACCGTCGCCCCCAGACCGAGGCGTATGCGCGCCTCCTGCGACAGTATGGCGCCGGGGAAGAGTATCCTGAGGTCCGACATGTATTCGAGCAGGCTCCCCTCCTCCGCAACGATTTCGAGCCGCTCCGCGCATTCGCGCCTCTCGGCCGAGCCATGGACCACCGTCGCTCCCTGTGTCGTGATGTAGGCGGCAGCGCCAGCATGGGCGACAAGACGCTGGCGTAATCGGTCGCCGGGACTGAGGCTGCTGCTCACACTCTGCAAAACAACCGATGCCATCCCCTTCGGCGCGGCATCGCGGTAGTAGGCTCGCGTCATCGTGAACGGGTAGGTGAAGATGCGCTGGCTGAGCACCGTGCGGTCGCCGCTGCGGGAAAAAGCGAGGTCGAGGCGCCCCCTGTGCCGTGCGGCCATGCTTGGGTTGGCGTCAGGATCTGAAGAGAACGTCACGATCGATCAGGTCTACGATTGCTTCGATACCCTCGTTTTCGCGGCAGTTCGTGAGAAGCACCGGCCGGCCGTCGCGCACGTTGCGGGCTTCCTCGATCATCCGTTCGAGGTTCACGCCGACATGCGGAGCGAGGTCCAGCTTGTTGATGATCAGAGCATCGGCCTTCACGACTCCCGGTCCCCGCTTTCGCGGGATGTCGTCGCCGCCGGCCACGTCGATCACGAAGAGCCAATAGTCTGCGAGGTCGCGAGAAAAGGTCGAGGCGAGATTGTCGCCGCCGCTCTCGACGAGAATCAGCTCAAGACCGGGGAAGGCCCGTTCGAGCTCGTCGCACGCCTCGATATTGGGGGTGGGGTCTTCGCGAATAACGGTGTGCGGACATGCCCCCGCCTCGACCGCAAGGACCCTGGCAGGGTCGATCAGCCCGGACCTGCGAACCCGCTCCGCGTCTTCCGCGGTGACGAGATCGTTGGTGATCACGGCGAGGTTGACTCCACGGTTCGCCAGGGCCGGGATCAGCCGTTCGACAAGCGCCGTCTTCCCAGAGCCGACCGGGCCGCCGATGCCCAGGCGCGCGGCGGCCGTCATCGCAGCATGTACCTTCGGAACAAGGGAACGGTTGACGGCGGGTCCGCGGTCAGGAGCCTGCCGTCCGCCCGCACCTCGGAAGTCCGGGGGTCGACCTCGATATGAGGCATTGCGGTGTTGCGAACCATGTCCAGCTTTCCCAGCTTGCGCGTGTTCTTGATCTGCACCGCGCGCTTGCGCAGTCCGAGCTTCTTCGGCACGTCCGCCTCGATCGCGAGGCGCGAGAAGAATGTCAGGCCGAGCTTTGCCGGCACCTCTCCCAGAGACCCCCACATCGGGCGGTGTATCACGGGCTCCGCGAACGGCAGGCTGCCGTTCGCATCGCCCATCGCCGACCATGCGACGAAGCCGCTTTTGAAGACCATCTGCGGCTTGACCCCGAACGAGGCGCGCGGCCAGAGCACGAGATCGGCCAGCTTTCCTGGCCTGATCGAGCCGACATGGTCGTCGATCCCGGCGGCTATCGCGGGATTGATCGTGTACTTCGCGATATAACGCTTGATCCGCTCGTTGTCGGCACGCGCCGTCGTCTCCTCGGGCAGGCGGCCGGCGCGATCCTTCATGACGCTGGCAAGCTGCCAGCACTTGGCGACATTCTCGGCAAGCCGGCCCATGCCTTGGCTGTCGGTGCCGAAGATCGAGATCGCCCCCATGTCGTGGAGGAAGTCCTCCGCGACCATGGTCTGCGGCCGAATGCGCGCCTCGCCGAAAGCCACGTCTTCCGGCGCATTGTAGTTGAGGCTGTGCCCGACCATGGTCATCGGTACGCCCTCTTCGAGGGCGTAGGCGGTGTAGGGATTGGTGGGATTGGTCGAGGACGGCAGGACGTTGGGATGCGAAGTGACGACGAGCAGGTCGGGCGCATGGCCGCCACCGGCGCCCTCGACATGGTACATGTGAATGCTGCGGCCCGCGATGGCGCGCAACGTATCCTCGCAATAGCCGAACTCGTTGATCGAATCGGTGTGCAGATGGACGGCAAAGTCGTTGCGGTCGGCCGCGTGGAGAGTTGCGTCGATCACGCCGGAAGAGGCGCCGAAATCCTCGTGGATCTTGACGCCCATGGCGCCTGCGGCGACGGATTCCTCGACGGCCGACGGGTCGGAGCCGCCGCGGCCGAAGAGCGCGAAGTTGAGGCATGACCATTCGGTCGCCTGCAGGAAGAGGCCGAGATTGGTGGGGCTTCCGCCGCCAACCTCAAAGACCGGCCCCGGTGAGCCGCCGATCAGCGTCGTGATGCCGCCGGCAAGCGCCTGGTTCGACTGCTCGGGCGACTGGATGTGGGCGTGGCATTCGATCGCACCGGCTGTGACGATGAAGTCCTGTCCGTTGATCGGGGTCGTCATGTGGCCGACGACAAGGTCGGGATGGACGCCCGGCATGACATGCGGATTGCCCGCCTTGCCGACGCCGGCGATGAGCCCGTCGCGAATGCCTATATCCGCCTTCACGATGCCGAGCTCGGCATCGATGACGGTCGCGTTCTGGATCACGAAGTCGAGCGCCCGGTCCGAATATTTCGCGGTCGCACAGTAGCCCTCGCCGTCGCGGTAGGTCTTTCCCGCGCCAATGACCAACTCGTGGCCACGGACGGTGAAGTCGTGCTCAATTTCCGCCAGAAGGCTGGTGTCGCCGAGCCGCACGAGATCGCCGGCCGTCGGGCCGAAAAGCGTGACATATGCCTGCCTGTCGATGCGCGCCATGCCGCTACGCTCCCCGGTATCCGCGCCCGCGCGCCCGCTCCAGCGCGGCCTCGCGCGCGCCTTGCGCATCGAGCGGTCCGTTCACCAGGCCAGCCTGGCCGTACGCCACCCGTTCGCCCTCGATCGGGACGAGACGCACCGTCTTCGGGATGCCCGGTTCGAAGCGCACCCCGGCCCCCGCGATGACGTCGAGCTTCATCCCCCACGCCTGCCCACGGTCGAACTGCAGCGCGCCGTTGGTCTCGAAGAAATGCGCGTGGCTTCGCACCTGGATGTCCCGGTCGCCAGTGTTCAGCACCTCGATCGTGACGCCCTTCGCATCGGCGAATATCTCTATGTCCCCCGCTTGCGTGAGTACCTCGCCGGGCACTGGCTCGCCGCCAGCCGCAGCGCCGGCCGCAATTGGCTCGAACAGGGCCAGCAGCTTGTTGCCCTCTGAAAACGGGCATTCGATCATGATGAGCGGGATCATCTCCGCGACGCCCGGCAGCACGTCGTCTGCGGTAAGCAGCCGGCTCGCCATGTCCCGGATCTCCGCATAGGCTAGGTCGCGCCGGGCAGCGGTCATCACCTCGTCGGTAATCAACGCGACAGCTTCGGGATGGCTCAGCCGGATTCCCTGCGTCCGGTTGCGACGGGCAAACTCCGCCGCCGAGAAAATGGTTAGACGCTCAAGTTCGGTAGGTGTGAGGTTCATTGACATGATGCGGTCTCGCAAAGTTGGTCGACATCCGTCCTTGCCGGCCCGAGGACCCCCCTATGTCGACGACGGGTGGTGAAACTCCACGGGAAGCATACTGTCCTCTCCAGCATCGGCTGAAGCGCTGAAGTTATGACTATCCTTAGCGTGACGGGTCTTTGTTTGCAATAGGACGAATGTCCAAAAATTGATTGTATCCCTGACGATCATGAGCTAGACCGGAAACAGTTTAGGGCGAATGATGGAAGTCAAACACGCACGGAAGCACATTTCAGGGACGCCTTGATCTGTTAGGATGGATGCTTGGATTCGTAGGATGGTGTCCCAGGGAGTGGTGTAGCTGGCGGTATTAGTCGCCGTGCTGTCCGGCACAGCCGGGCTGATCAGCGCGCCACGGCTGGCAGGCTGATGAGGGGGATCATCGCTCAATTGGCCGACGCTTTCCAGCGTCATGTAACGGGCGCGCTGGACGGCCCATTCGTCGTTCTGTTCGAGCAGCAGCGCGCCGACGAGGCGGACGATGGCGTCGTCGTTCGGGAAGATGCCGACGACGTCGGTTCGGCGCTTGATCTCGCCGTTCAGACGCTCGATCGGATTCGTGCTGTGAAGCTTGGCCCGATGCTCCTTTGGAAAGGTCATGTAGGCGAGCACGTCCGGTTCGGCCTCGTCGAGGATGGCGGCGAGCTTGGCACCTTCGGCCGGATCTGGTCGGCGACGACGCGCCATTGGGCGCTGGCGGTCTCCGGCGTCTCCTGCGCGAAGGCGGTGGCGATGAAGGCGGAGACGACGCGGCGTCCGCTCTTGCCGGCGTGCGCGAGCACGTTCCTCATGAAGTGGACGCGGCAGCGCTGCCAGGTGGCGCAGAGCACCTTGGTGACGGCCGCCTTCAGGCCCTCATGCGCGTCGGAGACGACGAGTTTGACGCCGCGAAGGCCGCGCCGGGTGAGCTTGCGCAGGAACTCCGTCCAGTGTGCGCGGCGGTGACAAATTAGGCCATGGAGCGCCGGCCAAACGCGGGTGCGGGCGGAGTAAAAACCGTCCAGTGGTTAGGCTGATTCCTTTGGGGATCGGCCGGAAATGTTTGCCGTGGAAGTTTACGCCGCCGTCCGGCATTTCGTCTTTGTCGAGGGCAACAGCCGTCGTGAAGCGGCCCGTGTTTTCGGATTGAGCCGCGAGACGGTATTGAAGATGTGCCGGTTCTCGTTGCCGCCGGGCTATACGCGCACGAAGCCGGTGACGAAGCCAAAGCTCGGCCCACTGCTGCCGGTGATCGATGCGATCCTGGAGGTGGATCGGACTGGTCCGGTGAAGCAGCGCCATTCAGCGAAGCGGATCTTCGAGCGGCTGCGTGATGAGCATGGATTCGGTGGCGGCTACACGGTGGTGAAGGATTATGTCCGGATCGCCCGAGCGAGAGGGCGCGAGACATTCGTGCCGCTTTCGCATCCGCCCGGCCATGCACAGGTGGATTTTGGCGAAGCGGTCGGTGTGATCGGCGGCGTTCGCTGCAAGATCCACTTCTTCTGCATGGACCTGCCGCAGTCGGATGCGCCCTTCGTTAAGGCCTATCCGGCCGAGACGACGGAAGCGTTCCTGGACGGGCACGTGTCGGCCTTCGCCTTCTTCGGGGGCGTGCCGCTATCGGTGCTTTACGACAATCTCAAGATCGCGGTGGCGAAGATCTGCGGTGATGGCAAACGGGAGCGGACGCGGGCATTCACGGAACTGGTGAGCCACTATCTGTTCAAGGACAGGTTCGGCCGGCCCGGCAAGGGGAACGACAAGGGCAAGGTCGAGGGGCTGGTGAAGTTTGCGCGCTCGAACTTCCTGACGCCGATCCCGGTGGCGGCGAACTTCGACGATCTGAACGCCATGCTGGCCGCGCGATGCCGGGCGCGACAGAACGAACGTGCCGGCCGTCACGCCGCGACCATCGGCGAGCGACTTGCCGCCGATCTTGACGCATTCAGGGAACTGCCAGCCGTGCCGCTGGAACCCTGCGAGAAGCGGGCCGCCCGCGTCTCGTCGACGGCGCTGGTGCGCTATCGCGGCAACGACTACTCGGTGCCGACGCGCCATGGCTTCCAGAAGGTGATGGTGAAGGGGTTCGTGGATCAGGTCGTCATCCTGTGCGCCGGTGAGGAGATCGCCCGGCATCAGCGCTCCTATGGTTCTGGCGTCTTCGTCTTCGACCCGCTGCACTATCTGGCGCTGATCGAGACCAAGCCGAACGCACTCGATCAGGCGGCGCCGTTGAAGGAGTGGGATCTTCCCGAGACGTTCCAGCACCTGCGTCATCTGATGGAGGCCCGTATGGGCAATCGCGGCAAGCGTGAGTTCATCCAGGTGCTGCGGCTGATGGAGGCGATCCCGAAGGATGTCGTGACCTACGCCGTCACCGAGGCGATCCGGCTCGGTGCGATCGGCTTCGATGCGATCAAGCAGATCGCACTGGCCCGGATCGAGCGTCGCCCCGCAAGGCTGGATCTCGCCGCCTATCCCCATCTGCCGAAGACCAGCGTGAAGACGACATCGGCAGCCGATTACGCCGTGCTCATTCCTGGGAGAGCGGCATGATCGGCAAGGGAGCAGTCGACGCGATGCCGGCGGGCACGACGAGCGGTACGCCGCAGGTCTTGCTTGGTCATTACCTCAAGCAATTGAAGCTGCCGACGGTGCTGCGGGAATACGACAAGGTCGCCCGTGAATGCGCGCGCGACGGTGTCGATCATCCCCGCTATCTGCTGCGCCTGGTCGAACTGGAACTGATCGACCGCGAGCGCCGCGTGGTCGAGCGGCGCATCAAGCAGGCCAGGTTCCCGGCCGTGAAGAGCCTCGACACCTTCGACTTCACCGCCATTCCTTCTCTCAACAAGATGCTGGTGCTGGAGTTGGCGCGTTGCGAGTTCATCCTGCGCCGCGAGAACGTCATCGCGCTCGGCAACTCCGGCACCGGCAAGTCCCATGTCGCGCTCGCTCTTGGCCTTGCCGCCTGCCAGAAGGGGTTCTCCGTCGCCTTCACTACCGCAGCCGCCCTGGTGCATCAGCTCATGGAGGCACGCGACGAGAGGCGTCTGCTGAAGACGCAGCGCGAACTGCAGGCGGTGAAGCTGCTCATCGTCGACGAACTCGGCTACGTGCCGCTGTCGCCAACCGGAGCGGAATTGCTGTTCGAGGTGTTCTCCCAGCGTTACGAGCGCGGCTCCACCATCGTCACCTCGAACCTGCCTTTTGAAGACTGGACCTCGGTTCTGGGCTCCGAACGGCTCACCGGCGCACTGCTCGATCGCCTCACCCACCACGTTCATATCCTGACCATGAACGGCGACAGCTACCGGCTCAAGCAATCCGCCGGCCGCCGTCGGGCAGCCACGATTGACGCGGCGGAGCAAAACCAGGCCACAGTCGAAACAGGCGATCAAGCCGACGCGTCTCAAGTCGATCCGGCAACCGTCTGAGCCTTCACCCGCCAGATCCTGCCGGCCGCTCGCTCGCTACGGCGCTATGGAAAAGCGCGCTTCGCGAGCGGCCTACGCCGAGCCCTCACTGGCCTGCTTTTACTCCGCCCCAGTGGCCTGGTTTTGCTCCGCCGTTGACAGGCAGGCATATGTCACGCTTTTCGGCCCGACGGCCGGCGATCTCGTGCGGCTCGGCGACACCAGCCTTCTGGCGGAAATTGAGCACGACTTCACCGTCCGTGGCCACGAGTTGGTCATTGGCGCGGGAAAGACCTACCGCGACGGCGAGGGCTACTGTGCGACCGCGAAATATTCGGACCGGGCGCTCGACTTCGTGATCCAGAACGCGACCGTCATCGATGCCGAGCTCGGCATCGTGAAGGCGGATATAGGCATTCGCGACGGGCTCATCGCCGGCGTCGGCAAGGCGGGCAATCCGCATGTCATGCCGGGCGTCCATCCCGACCTTGTCGTCGGCCACATGACGACCCCGATCAACGGACAGGACTTCATCGTCACAGCCGGTGCGATCGAATGCCACGCCCACATCCAGTCGCCCGAGCAGTCGAACCAGGCGCTTGCCGGCGGCATCACGACGCTGATCGGCGGCTCACCGGGGCCGGTCTTTGAGGTTGGCGGCGGAAGCCCCACCAATCTCGGCCTCTTCCTGCAGGCGACCGAATGGTCATGCCTCAACTTCGCGCTCTTCGGCCGCGGCGGCTCCGACCCGTCGGCCGTCGAGGAATCCGTCGCCGCAGGCGCCATGGGCGTCAAGATCCACGAGGATTTCGGCGCCTCTTCCGGCGTGATCGACGCAACTCTCCACGCGGCCGACCGCAACGACTTTGCCGTCCATCTGCACACCGATTCGATCAACGAGTTCGGCTATTGCGAGGATACGTTGCGCGCCATCGCGGGCCGCAGCATTCACATGTACCATGTCGAGGGCGCCGGTGGCGGCCATGCGCCCGACCTGCTCGTCGTCACTTCGCATCCCAACGTCCTGCCGTCCTCGACCAATCCCACCAATCCCTACACCGCCTACGCCCTCGAAGAGGGCGTACCGATGACCATGGTCGGGCACAGCCTCAACTACAATGCGCCGGAAGACGTGGCTTTCGGCGAGGCGCGCATTCGGCCGCAGACCATGGTCGCGGAGGACTTCCTCCACGACATGGGGGCGATCTCGATCTTCGGCACCGACAGCCAAGGCATGGGCCGGCTTGCCGAGAATGTCGCCAAGTGCTGGCAGCTTGCCAGCGTCATGAAGGATCGCGCCGGCCGCCTGCCCGAGGAGACGACGGCGCGTGCCGACAACGAGCGGATCAAGCGTTATATCGCGAAGTACACGATCAATCCCGCGATAGCCGCCGGGATCGACGACCATGTCGGCTCGATCAGGCCAGGAAAGCTGGCCGATCTCGTGCTCTGGCCGCGCGCCTCGTTCGGGGTCAAGCCGCAGATGGTCTTCAAAAGCGGCTTCGTCGCATGGTCGGCGATGGGCGATGCGAACGGCAGCCTGCCGTTCGCGGAGCCCGTGATACACCGCCCGATGTGGGGGTCTCTGGGAGAGGTGCCGGCAAAGCTCGGCCTGACATTCTTCTCGCGCCTCGCGATCGAGGCGGACGTGCCGAAGAAGCTCGGACTGCGCAAGCGCGCGGTGCAGATCAAGAACACGCGCAAGCTGGGAAAGCTGGACATGGTTCGCAACACCGCAATGCCTCATATCGAGGTCGACCCCCGGACTTCCGAGGTGCGGGCGGACGGCAGGCTCCTGACCGCGGACCCGCCGTCAACCGTTCCCTTGTTCCGAAGGTACATGCTGCGATGACGGCCGCCGCGCGCCTGGGCATCGGCGGCCCGGTCGGCTCTGGGAAGACGGCGCTTGTCGAACGGCTGATCCCGGCCCTGGCGAACCGTGGAGTCAACCTCGCCGTGATCACCAACGATCTCGTCACCGCGGAAGACGCGGAGCGGGTTCGCAGGTCCGGGCTGATCGACCCTGCCAGGGTCCTTGCGGTCGAGGCGGGGGCATGTCCGCACACCGTTATTCGCGAAGACCCCACCCCCAATATCGAGGCGTGCGACGAGCTCGAACGGGCCTTCCCCGGTCTTGAGCTGATTCTCGTCGAGAGCGGCGGCGACAATCTCGCCTCGACCTTTTCTCGCGACCTCGCAGACTATTGGCTCTTCGTGATCGACGTGGCCGGCGGCGACGACATCCCGCGAAAGCGGGGACCGGGAGTCGTGAAGGCCGATGCTCTGATCATCAACAAGCTGGACCTCGCTCCGCATGTCGGCGTGAAGGGCGCTGTGTCGCAACGACGATTGCCTCAGCATCGGCAGCATCGTTTTTCTGCCTTTTCACAAAGGGCCGCACGCATTGCGGCGCGATCAGTCTCACCTCATGGCCAAGCTTGACCATTTCGCGTGCCCAGTAGCTCGCGCTACCGCATGCTTCCATCACAACCACAGCAGACGGCTGGCATGCCATGAACTGCCGGAACCGTGACCGCGTCAGCTTCTTACGGAATTTCAACTGCCCCGTCATTGTTGCGCCGTGAAGCTGGAAAGCGTTCTTTGCCAGGTCCACCCCGATCATTGTATCTTCCATTTGCCGTCCTCTACTTTGGGGAGGGCGGCAACCATCCCATCTTCTGCCGCTTAACATATGGCTTCACGTAAGACGCCGGCATCAGTCGCACCTCATGGCCAAGCCCCGCCAAAAGCCGAGCCCAATGGTGTCACCTGTCGCGCAAGCCTCGATACCGACCAGACCTTCAAAGAAACCTATGACATCGTCGCGACGCCGCTTCCGGCGGACCAGGATTGCGCCGGCGGCATCGACGCCGTGAACCTGAAAGACCTGCTTGGCGATATCCAGACCGATTGTGGTAATCTTTTCCATGGACGGCTCCCTCAGGTGACTTCAGACAGCCACACCATGGCACCTCGATGCCGGGAGCGGAGGCCGTCCACCTCATCACTCCACTGGGCATAGCTCGTCTCTCGATTCATACGACAAAAATGCTCGTTTCCGGTGTTGACGGATATTATATAAGAGGTAACCTCTTCTGTAAGGTTAAGATCCATTGCGACAGATGATCTGAAAATGCCTCTGTGGTCTCGGAAAGAGAACGCAATGCGGCAGTGCGGTTGTCTTTCGATAAGATCGATCTCTTAGGCTGATAGCAATCAGCTCACAGATCACGGAGCGCGTCCTCCGGTAATTCTGGACCGCCCTGTACTAGCGCCACGCCCTAAGCCACCTGCCATAATAGGGGCCGAGTGGTTGCGCGTTAACTTGCTTAACACAACGGAGACCAAGGAATGATTGGGAACATTGAAAGACGCGGTGGAACACTAAAAGTTGGACTCGACGCGGAGGTTGATATCATCGACCCGCCGGCATCCTTCGGTGGCTGGAATACGGGGCGTGTTGTTCAACAGATATTCGAAAGCCTTGTAGAGGATGATCTTTCGGCCGAGGGTTTACCTTACACGCGCCTCGTTCCGGCGCTTGCTGAGAAGTACCATGTGTCGGAGGACGGACGTATCTATACGTTCTCGCTGCGGCGGAATGTTCGATTCCATGACGGCACACCATTCGATGCCGAGGCGGCCAAATTCAACATTGACAGGATGTGGAATTCCGCTGCGCCACAGTACTCGCCCGTAGCTGCTGACTACAATCAGCTTGCAATACAAAGCATCCGTCACGTTGAAGTCGTGGATAGTCATACATTGCAAATTATTCTTAGCGAACCATACGCGGACTTTCTCCGATACATGACCCAGGAAGACGCGCCGGGCTCTTTCGTCTTTGTTAGCCCGAGCGCCTTAAAAAAGTATGGGAATGAAGGAATCGCCGATCGAGCGCCTGGCACTGGGCCGTTCCGATTCAAAGGACGTTGCAGTACCCGCTTCGGAATTGGCGTAATTCTAGAACGCAACGAAAACTATTGGGGTGAGCCTCCGTATCTTGACGAGCTCATCTTTGTTCCGTTGCCGGATGCTGCAGAGCGGGCCGCGGCATTGGAGCGAGGCGATGTTGACGTTGTCTATGGACCGGATCCTTTTCGTCTGTCGGCGCTGCGGGAACGCGGCTTTGTGGTCAAGGAGGTAGCAGTCCCTTATCTATGGTACTTCTCTTTCAATATGCGAGAGAGTCCATTAGATGATGTTCGTGTGAGGCGGGCCATCGCGCATGCGATCAACCGCACGGAACTCAGTAATCAGCTGTTTGGTGAAGCTACCACTGCAGCCGTCGGGATCATTCCCCCAGCTTCACCATCCTTCGAGCCGGATTTTCCAGACTACTATCCATACGATCCTTCCAGAGCAAAGGCATTACTCGCCGAAGCTGGCGTTCCCAACGGTTTTCACTTCAAGATGCTTGTAGCTCGCGCGGGCGGTGAGATTAGTCCGCTGGCGATATGCGATTGGCTAGCGTCTGATCTATCGCAAATCGGCATCACGTCAGAGGTGGAGGTTCGAGATGACTGGGTATCGTATTGCGAGGAATGGCATCGCGGTATCCCACCCGGCATCGGCGCATCCGAGATGAGCTGGGGAATGTCTTGTGACGTTTGGCTGGAGCAAGTCTTGCATTCCCGTAACAGTTCGCCAAAAGGCTTTAACACGGGATATTACAATAGGGTCGAAGTAGATCGATTGCTCGACCTTGCCCGGACTGAACAAGTCGAATTTCGCCGCGTTGAACTTTACCGAATTGCTCACCGTCTAATCATGGAGGATTTGCCAATTCTGCCACTTCTTAACCTTGGGTCTGGCAATGTCGTCCACGCTCCAAACGTCAAGGGGTTCAAGTTTCCGGCGCAAAACTGGCACGACTTCCGGCAGGTATGGTTGGAGCGATAGCGCTATGATGGAGTGCCGCCTGAATCGCGTCAGGCTATACGCATGAAATTGTTTGCATCTGAATTCCAGCAGAAATCGCTTAATCAGGTGATAGGGAGGATCAGTCGATGAAATTCGTGAAGCTTATCGGATTTATTTTTGCAGCTGTCGCAACCGCATTCATGCTCGCGGGACCGACGGTGGCCGCTCCAGGCGGGATGATAACTTGGGGAAAACCTTCAGAGGTGCTCTCCACCGACGCACACCTGTCAGCCGATGGCACCTCGTGGACAATGTACTATCTTATCTATGACACTTTGGTCACAACAACGGATGACCTGAAAATAGCGCCGGGACTCGCGGAGTCATGGGAGCAGCCCACGCCGACGACGTACATCTTCAAGCTGCGAAAAAATGCGGCATTTTCAAGCGGCCGCCCTCTGACGTCCGCTGACGTTGTCGGTAGCCTCAAGCGATTGGCGGATCCAAAGTTGGGCAGCTATGCGGGCCGTCAGATTGGCGATGTCAAGCAGGTCGTTGCACTAGACGATCACACTGTGAAGCTTGAGCTTAAGCAACCAAATACGGCGGTTCTATCCGTTTTGTCTGTCAGCATGACCGCTATCTATCCTATACAGGAACTAGAGAACGGAACTTTCGATCCGACAAAGGAGATGTTGGGTTCTGGGCCATTCATGGTGGTCGAGCATCGTCAAGACGAATCTTGGACTTTGGTGCGTAATCCACACTACTGGCGCCAAGGATATCCCATCGTTGACAAGGTGCTTGTTCGAATCATTCAGGATGATGCAGCGCGCCTAGCAGGCTTGCGCGACGGCAGTGTCGATATTGCGAATTTCGAGAACCCAGATGCAGCTACACTGCTGAAGGGCATCCTCAATGTAGAGCCCATTATTCAGAAGACGACCAATTATTTCCGACTCGACGTCAGTGCTCTGCAGGACGACTCGCCATTCAAGGACATCCGAGTACGGCATGCCATGGCTCTTGCCCTTGATCGTCAGCGTATAGTGGATGCCGTGTTTGGCGGAGAGTCTGCCGTCGATTATGTAGTACCGCAGGCATTCGGTAAGCCAGTTTGCCGAGATCATCCGGACTACGTTACCCCTCGAGAGAAACGGATCGTCCAGGCCCGGGAGCTATTGCAAGAAGCGGGCGCGGAAAACCTTAAGGTGGGAATCGTTGCCTCATCGGTTCTGGTAACATTTCCGCTTATCGCGCAAGTCATGAAGGCGAACTTGGCTGATGTTGGGATTGATGCCGAGGTTCAGCAAATTCCAGTGGCTGACTGGTATCAGCGCGTGTTCAGTGCGAAGACAGACTTTGACTTGGCACTGTCCTGGCTCGCCGGATATTCGAATCCAACTCAGATTCTCTCAAACTGGAATCCGGAGTGGGTAGGGTGGAACGCCGGGTTCATGACGCCGAGCGCAGAGTACAATAAAGCGGTGAATAAGGTTCGGCAACTTCCAGACGGGCCGGAACGCGATCGCGTTATCGAGCAAGCTTGCCAGATCATCTACGACCAAGCCAACATGCTTCCCCTGGTCAGTAAGCCCGACTATCTCGGCTATCGAAAGGATAAGATTAAGGCGAGGTTCAGTTCCATTGAGGGGAATTTCAACACACTGAAATACATCACGGAATTCTCTCGACAAGACTAGAGAGGACAGATATAGATTTTTGTGATCTCAACAACAGGCGGGCTGGGGGCGGTGTCGTTCAAAAAAGAACCGACCCCACGCATTGCACCACTTGACAGTATCGCGGACGTCCAGATGATCGCTTAAAAAGCGAGTTATTGGGAGTGGAGATGCAAATCATTCAATACGTAATCGGAAGAGTCCTTGTGGCATTGGCAACAATGCTCGGCGCCTCAATTGTCATCTTTACGGCGGTGAGGATGGTTCCGGGCGGGTTTGAACAGGTTGTGCTTGGCCCCTTAGCGACGCCGGAGTCCCGTGCTGTTGTTATTGCGAAGTTCGCACTCGATCGTTCGATTATCGAGCAGTATGGTCACTGGCTGACTGCGGCAACACACGGCGATTTCGGTATATCGATGGTCACCCAAACATCGGTAACCCAAGAGTTGATACGGCGAGCACCGGCCACGATCCAACTCGCATTGATGTCTCTGCTCATGGCGCTTTCTATTGGACTGCCGCTCGGAGTCATCTCAGGGTTGACCAATGGCCGCCCCTGGCAACGAAGTTTGGGGCGGTTCTTAGGAGCACTGGGCGCCAGCATCCCGGACTTCGTTTTGGGAAGCCTGTTCTTGTTCGTCTTTACGGTCTGGTCGTTGGGACTTACCATCGGCGGATTCGTTCCATTCTTTGAAGATCCATGGACGAATCTGAGAGCCATGGTTTTGCCTGCTATTACACTAGCCGTCTTCGGGATCGCTCTCATCCTGAGAACGGCGCGCGATGCGGTAAAAACAGTCATGACGGAGGGATACATAGCATTTGCGGTTGCGTGTGGAGAGCCACCTTCAAGGATCGTTCGTCATCACGTACTCCGAAACGCCGCTGTCCCGATCATCACAGTTACTGCAACCTATCTAGGGTATCTTCTCGGCGGTGCCATTGTCGTCGAGGTCCTGTTCTCGATCCCGGGCGTTGGCCTCTACACCTACAATGGCTTGATGAATCGTGACTACGCGATTGTACAGGCTGGTGTTCTCGTGGCCGCAGCCGTCTTCATCGCGATCAACATGATCGCCGACACCATCTATTCATTGCTCGATCCACGAATCAGCGCGCAAAAGAGAGAGATATGAAAAGACGGCTAGCGAGTGCTGTCCGTGGCTTCGTGAGTTTCGCATGGAATGATCGATTGTCTGGTGTGGCAGCGTTGGTTCTTGTGAGCTTGCTCCTTCTCAGCCTAATCGGACCCTACTTGCCACTAGGCGACCCGGAGGGGATTGGGGCTGGTCCCCGCCTTGCACCGCCCTCGCTTGAGTTCCCGCTCGGCACCGATGAGCTTGGGCGCTCTTACCTACCCCGGCTGATTCGGGGGATCTCTGCTACCTTCCTGCTGGCTACGACTGCTGTCATGGTGACGGCAATCATCGGCGGAGTCACAGGTATGTTGTCGGCCTACAAGGGGGGATTCTTTGATGGGCTGGTTGTCCGGATAGCAGACATCTTCTTTGCCTTTCCCATTGTTCTAACAGGACTTCTTGTCACTGCTATAGTAGGGCCTGGAACACTTTCCGTGCTTGCGGTAATTGCGTCCGCCACCCTTCCAATGTTCATCCGCTTGGTCCGATCGGTTACATTAGGCATAGCAGCGAGGGGATTCGTAACGGCAGCGGAGGTAGCAGGCGCTTCAACGACCCGAGTCCTGATCGTTCACTTACTACCCAACATTATGGGCGCAACTGTCATTCAGCTAACCTACGCGATCTCTATCGGAATGTTGATCGAAGGTGTGCTGAGTTTCCTCGGAATCGGCGTTCAACCCCCTCATGCTTCTCTCGGATCCCTACTAAGACAAGGAGTTCTCTATTTGACGGTCGCCCCTTGGATGGTTTTTTCATCGGGTTTTCTTCTGACGCTCGCAATCCTATCGATCAATCTATTGGGTGACGGCTTAAGGGACGCCATTGACCCACTTCGAGACCGAGCCCTGCGATGAGCGACCTTGTCGAGATTCGAGATCTCCATATCAGCTATGAAACGGCGCGGGGTATCGTCTATGCGCTCGACGGCGTAGACCTGACTGTCTATCCATCACAGATACTGGGAATTGTTGGCGAGAGTGGATCGGGGAAAAGTACACTTGGAATGGCTATTGGTCGGCTATTGCCCTCCAATAGCCTCCGAACCTCTGGGGACCTGTTCGTCAACGGTAAGTCCATTTTTGACATCGGAGACGAGCAGATTCGGCTCCTTCGCCAAACCTCACTCGGTTTCGTTTTTCAGAACCCGATGAGCACCTTGGATCCGACAATGCGCGTTGGCAGACAGATACGTCTTGTTTTGAATGGACCCGCTTCGGATGATTCAATTTATGAGTTGCTTCGAAGAGTTGGCCTGCCAGACGTCAAACGAGTAGCAAGAAGCTATCCGCACCAGCTGTCCGGAGGTATGGCACAGCGGGTCGTTGTCGCAATGGCCATCTCGAGGCAACCTTCGTTACTGATTGCCGACGAGCCGACAGCATCGCTCGATGCGTCTGTGCGTGAGCAAATCCTAAGACTGCTCCTTTCAGTTCGCGAAGAGACCGGCGTTGCGATCATTTTACTCAGCCACGAACTTGGCCTCGTTGCTAAATATTGTGACACAATTGCTGTGATGTATGGTGGTCGTCTTATTGAGGCCGGCTCGAACGTGTCAGTATTTGGTCGTCCAGGCCATCCGTACACAAAGGCGCTACTCGAAGCGGCGCCTGGGAGCGAAAGGCCAGGCGATTGGCTCGAGGCAATTCCTGGCGTTCCACCAGTACTCCAGAGTTCTGCACATGGCTGTGTCTTTGAACCACGTTGCAAATTTGCGCAAGAGACGTGCCGGACGGTTCGACCGGCCCTTCGCCCCATCGAGAACCGCTTGGTCGCCTGCCATCGTGCAGAAGAGGTCTTGAGGGCCGAGCCGTCCACCGCAGCCACCCACGGAAGGATCGCTTGATGAATACGCCAGTTGTAGAACTGGACGGCGTTGACGTCGTCTTTTCCGGCGGGGCATTTTGGGCACGACAGAGAATTCATGCTGTAAAAGGTGTTTGTTTGTCAATTGAGGAGAACGAGATCCTAGGATTGGTTGGCGAGTCAGGGTCCGGAAAGACGACGCTTGGACGTCTATGTATGGGATTGGTCAAACCATCCGGAGGCGACGTTCGGTTCGAAGGAAAATCATTATCCGATCGCCGAGGTCTGGTGCGAGCAGAGCGATCAATTGTCCTGCAGCAGCCGGAGTGGGCGCTCAATCCGCGTCTGCTTGTCGGAACCTCGGTTTCCGAGCCACTCGATATAATCGGAATAGAATCACGTACGGAGCGAAAAAGGCGGGTTGTCGAAATGCTGGAACGGGTCGGGCTCGACCGGAGCTTTGCCTCTCGATTTCCGCATGAGCTATCGGGAGGTCAACGTCAGCGGGTGGCAATCGCACGTGCCTTGATCACGCAACCGAGCTTTATCGTTCTGGACGAGGCGGTCAGTGCGTTAGATGTGTCCGTGCAGACCCATGTGCTAAACTTAATAAAAAAGTTACAAGCGGCACAGCGTTTCTCTGCGTTATTCATCTCCCATGACATGGCTGCAACTCGGTATGTCTCGAACCGAATTGCAGTGATGTATGCCGGCGAAATAGTTGAAATCGCGCCATCTGTGACCTTCTATGAGAAACCACAGCACCCGTATAGCCGAGCGCTTCTCCTCTCGCTGAGGGATCATGAGCGCTCCCAATTTGAGTTAAAGGTGGCGAATGATCTCATCGCTAAGGACGGCTGCTCGCTGAGCCATCGTTGCGCTTGGGCCGACGATGTCTGTCGTTCGATGAAAGCTGCTATTCGACCGCTAAACAACGGCAAGGTGGCCTGTCACAGAGCGGAAGAAATAGTCCAGGTTTGAACATAGGCATCAAAAAGCCTCATCGAGCGGCAGCTGGAGATGGTTCGGGAGCACTTAATGATCCGCAGGAGACCAATTGGACTGTAAAGCAAAGAGCCATCTGAGACTAAACACAGTCGATGCTACTTTGATCTCGCGCAACGGCAATTGGGTTTGACCGAAACCGGATACCCACAAAAGGGATGGGACCTTGAGATGATGTCATGTCGATTGGCTTCATTTTCTGTCGAACTTAGCGCCATCCGAGGAAGGATAACCTCATCAGACTAATAGACATTGCCGGACACGTGTGGGGTCTGCACGCTCGGGGCTACGGTGTTGTGACTTCAGACGATACTTCTCTACGGTGGATTTCGGGCAGCATGATCTTCAACTCTGTGCTCGTCGACGATATACTGCAAGTTTTTAATCCATCGACGGTGTAGACCACAATATTCTTGCGTAGTTTGGACGCAGGATAATCATCGTATGCGCTGAAGCGGATCTCTGCCATGTTCGACGTCAAGGCTTTGAAGTTCTTGATCGGCTGAGCAAGGATGGCAATGCACAAGAAGCCCTCGAGATGACGGTCAATTTTGAGATTTCTGGGAGGCGGGCTGATTGGCCGAAAGGCTCGACCCTGGAGATGGCACCGGCACCAATTTAGCGGAACGGCGCTTTTAAACGCCGACTACCAGTGCCCCACCTGTCAGGCCTGCACCCGCCGCCGCCAGCAGGAGTTTCTCACCTGGCTGAAAGGGAGCTGGCCTTCCCCCTGAAAACGGGTCCATTTTGAGAGTTAGAGTTTCGGCTATTTTGGGCTTTGAAAGGAGCACGGAATGGCACGGAAGAACTATACTGCCGAGCAGATCATCGGGATGTTGCGAGAAGCGGAGGTCCGGCTTTCGCAAGGCGAGAAGACCGGTTCGATCTGCCGGGGTCTTGGGATATCGGAACAGAGCTACTATCGCTGGCGTCGAGAGTATGGTGGCCTGAAGGTGACCCAGGCAGCACGACTGAAAGCTCTGGAGAAGGAGAACGCCCGGCTCAGGAAGGCGGTCTCCAACCTGACGCTGGATGCTCTGATCCTGAAGGAGGTTGTCGAGGGAAAGTACTAAGCCCTTCGCGACGTCGTGCTGGCGTTGCCCATGCGCGTGCGGTGTTCGGTGTTACCGAGCGCCGTGCATGCCGGGTGGTTGGCCAGCACCGTTCGACCCAGCGCCGGTGTTTGCGGCCCCGCTCCGACGAGAAGCGCCTGACGGCGGATATTGTCAGACTGGCCTCGATCTACGGTCGCTATGGATACCGCCGCATCACCGCTCTGCTTCGACAGGAAGGATGGACGGTGAATGCCAAGCGGGTCGAGCGGATCTGGCGTCGCGAAGGGCTGAAAGTGCCGCATAGACAGCCGAAGCGCGGCCGTTTGTGGCTTAACGACGGGTCGTGCACCCGGCTTCGGCCGACCCACCGCGGCCACGTCTGGAGCTACGACTTCGTTGCCGATCGCACTCATGACGGCAAGGCCTTCCGGATGCTGACTGTCATTGATGAGTTCAGCCGCGAGTGCCTGGCCATCCATGTTCAGCGCCAGATCAAAAGCGACGATGTCCTGGCGATACTAGCCCAACTGTTCACCAGGCATGGTCCGCCAGAGCATATCCGGTCCGACAATGGCAGCGAATTTACCGCCACGGCCGTTCGCGAATGGCTTGGCCGCATCGGTGTGAAGACACTCTACATCGAACCCGGCTCGCCCTGGGAAAACGGATACTGCGAGAGCTTCAATGGCAAGCTGCGCGATGAACTGCTCAACGGTGAAATCTTCTACACGCTGAAGGAGGCACAGATCGTGATCGAGAACTGGCGTCGGCACTACAACACTGTCAGGCCGCACAGCTCGCTCGGCTATCTCCCGCCAGCTCCGGAAAGCATCTTGCCCCGCGCCGCTACAATGATCTACGCTCCGCCCCGGTCAGCCAATCTCGGCGACCATAACCGCCGGAACTCTAACTTATCCGGTGGACCTCCCTAATGGGGCAGGCCATGTTCATGGGCTCTTCCCTGAGTGTGAACCTTAGTCACTTCCTTTTCTGGAGTGAAATTGTCATGTTTTAGGTGGTTTGGAAAGATAGATAATAGCTTTATGGTCGCCATCGATGGTTTCACGTTCGCGGAGTGCGAGATTTCGGAGCAATATGCGATTTCAACTTTCCCATACCCATACCCATACTCATACCCATGCCTATCCGGGATGCCGCGTGAGGATGGCCGAAGAGGGCGTTGAAAGCGAAGAGCTTGCCGAATTCAGCGACGGCGTGATCGTTCGGTGCCGGCACAGGCGCGAGAGCGACGCGATCATCCTGACGATCTTACCGCACAGGACGGCACGCGGCACAAATATCGACGAAAAGACCTGGAAGTTGCTGCCAGAGACCCAGAAAGGCGAATGGAAGATCGCAGCACGGCTGAGTGGCTGAGTCAGGACGGCCTTGTGAACACGTAGGCAAGGCCCCCAAGCATGAGGCCAACGACGGCGGCCATCAATAACGGGCCGGGATGGCTTCCAAACCAGAACAGGACGAAGCCAATCGAGGTGCCGGCGAGCGACATCATCTTCGCCTTGCGCGGGATAGCTCCACGCTCGCGCCAGTCGCGCAGTGTCGGCCCGAAACGTGGGTGATCGAGCAGCCAGCTTTCGAGCCGGCGCGAGGAGCGGGCAAAACATGCGGCCGCCAGGATCAGAAACGGTGTGGTCGGCAGGACGGGCAGGAAGGCCCCTATAAAGCCGAGCGCAACGAAGAGCAGGCCGGTTGTGAGATAGACAGCGCGCAGGGCAGGGGAGCTTTGCAGGCCTGGCTTCTCGGTCACGATCGTTTCACAGCCTTACCGCTTCGGGCCTGAAGCCGGTGCCGATCAACCGCCCGGTCAGATGCGGAAGGAGCCGTGATCGGGCGATGAAGCGCATAAAGACGGGTGGTCCCGAGGAGGGCGTTCCGCTCTGCGGCTTTCGACGTCGCCGCATCATAAGCTGGACCTTCTGTGTTGCCTTGGTCGGGAAATTTCTGCGCTTTTGGACCGCTCGAAGATGCTTGTCGGTGAGCGTCCCGTTCCGGAGTGGTTCGGAAAGGATGTTGGCGGTCGCGATGGCAGTCTTGGCCTGCCTCGCTAGGGAGGTCCACCGGCTTCGTCGCGACCATCACCTTGACCGCACCCGTCGGCCCGGCCACGACGGCGCCTTCAGCGCACGGATCACCGCCGCCACCGTCCTGGCGTCGGCGCCACGACCGACCCGCATGGCGACGCCGTCAATCTCCAGCTCGATCACGCCGGCTTCTCGCGCGGCCTTCCGCTTCCGTGTCGATCTCGCGCGCTTCCCCGCCGGTTCGGGCTCCGGTGCCGCGACCACTGCTGGAACAAACAATGGCTCCGGTGCCGGCGCATTCCCCAACGGCACCCGCGCGGACAGGCGCCAGGCGAACAGCTGCTGCGGGGACAGTGCATATCGCCGGGCCACCGCGCTCACGGTCTCGCCGGCATCGTAGCTTTCCGCCACGATCCGCGCCTTCTCCTCCGGCAACCATTCGCGCCGCCGTCCAGAACCCGTGAATATCTCAAGCCGTCGAACCGGCTCCTCGTCCCTGGACTTAAGCGTAAGCTCTGAAATCGTCATGTGTCGAAGCCCTCAAAGGCTCCGAGCATCGTGGCTCATGACCACGCGCGAAAGGTGGTGCCGCAACAGCGCTCACATCTGACTGACTTCGAATGGCGCATGATTGCGCCGCTGTTGCCCAACAAGCCGCGAGGCGTGCCGCGTGTCGACGACCGGCGGGTGCTCAATGGCATCTTTTGGGTGCTGCGATCCAGTGCGCCATGGCGCGATCTACCTGAGCGCTACGGCCCGCGCACCTCTTGTTACAATCGCTTCGTTCGATGGCGAAAAGCAGGTGTCTGGGATCGCCTGATGGATGCCATCACCAAAGCCCACGATGGCAAGGCGCAGATGATCGACACCTCTGTTGTTCGCGTCCACCAGCAAGGTGCGACGGCAAAAAGGGGGATCGAGATCATTGTCTCGGCCGCTCCCGGGGCGGGCTGACAACCAAAATCCACGCCTTTGTCGACGCGCAGGGCAGGCCGATAAAACTGACGCTGTCCGCAGGCCAGAAGAGCGACATCGCCTCGGCGGAAGACCTCATCGTTGACCTTCCAGAGGGCGCGATGCTCTTGGCCGACAAGGGCTACGATGCCAACGCGCTACGCACTGTAGTCAAGGATCGCAGGGCGTGGGCCAACATCCCGCCCAAGTCGGATCGCAAAGACCCGATCTGCTTCAGCCCCTTCCTCTACAAGGCGCGCAACCTCATTGAGCGCTTCTTCAACAAGGCCAAACAGTTCCGTCGTGTGGCCACACGCTACGACAAGCTGGCCGAAAACTATCTCGCCGCACTTAAGCTCGTCGCAAACCGCATCTGGCTACGCGATAATGAGTCTACGTCCTAACTTCCTTCATGGATGCTCTCTCCTCTAAGTGACGTTCTAGCGAATATCACTCTGGCACATTGCGATATCGTCGGGCGGGGCATCCACTCCATCAGCTCTCAGCGCAAATCAACACGTCGAAATCCGTGTGTATGACACGTGAGGATTTTCTCTATGACCTGTTTGTAGGCTGAGGTTCAACGAACGAAATAGATCAGACATGTCTTTCCCAATCAATCATTCGTCCATACTGAAGCCAACCATTCAAAGTTTTCGATCGGATAAGTTTGTTTGCCGAGCTTATTGAACAAAAAATTACTCAAATTTGAACTTGTCACTCCGGGACTTGCGCATTCGATTGTTGCCTGTGTTATCGCCTCGAAGACTGGCCGACAATACATACGCGATTTTAGAAGAATAAATCGAAAATCAGACGGATTTAGCCCGTTTGTTGAAAATATCCCGAGATCCCACGGCTCATGAGGCTTCTCGCTTACTAGAATAGTAGCTTCCTTAGTCTCAAAGACGCCTGTTTTACCCATGGAGCAGCTCATGCCCGTGTAAGTGGGGGCAGAAATCGTATAATTTCCGTCGCCAAGAGACCTGACAATACCGTCCAGTTGTAAAGGCGCGTAATCAGAATCCCAGCGATTACCAATAGAAAGTGAAACTTTTTCTCCGATTCCCGCCGCCGCCATAAAAGCAACCGCTTGAGGGTCGGCTATAGGGCCAGCCAGAATGCTGGTAGCCCCCATCTCCAACGCTTTCTTCAACACATGCATCGTATCGCATGTTCCACCGGACATACAGTTATCACCATGATCAAGCAGCAGCACAGGACCCTTGCTGGAAGGCAAGGCGAGGGCCCTTTGAAGAGATGAAGTTGGTTGCTCTTCCTCATAGATGAAGTTTGCTCGATCGTCCCAAATTTTACGCGCAATCTCCTCCGCTGCAGCCTCGCCCACAGGGGCTAATTCGGAAACCACCGACTGACATTCCGGCGTCAGGGATATCCGCCAACGGAAACCCGCCAAAGACAGAGACTGCCAATATTTCGTCTTTTCGTTCCATCTCCCTGGCGGCGTCCAGCGCACGTTTCATGGCTCCCGGCGTACGGGTATCCATGCACAAGGTACTAGCCAGAAGTGGAATATGACAGAACGTATTGCGGACATGGTCCTCCCCATCCAACAAGCGCGCAAATAAGCGGGCCACCCGCTCTCCAGTCTCGTACATGTCGACATGGGGATATGTCCTAAATCCTATCACGATATCTGCGTTCGCCACCAATCGCTGGGATATATTAGCATGCAAATCTAATGCGACTCCGATAGGCACGCCAGGCGCCAGTCTCCTCAAACGGTCAAGCAATTCGCCTTCACCATCGTCGTAACTTTCCGTAACCATTGCACCATGCAAATCGAGCAGAATTCCATCACATCCGCCCTGAACAGCCAAAACGACAGCATTCGCCATCTGCTCGAACGCATCATCGCACACGATACCGCTGGGATACGCCGTCGCGAACACGGGAGTCGCAACGATCGCATCTCTTGTTTTTGCGAAGTCGAGAAATGCTCCCATCGCGGTAGCGGATCCTTCGGCTGCAATTTTTGCCTGAGCATCCCAAGCGGGAGAAAATGACGAAATAGGCGTCTTCAAGGGCGAAAATGTATTCGTTTCGTGGCTTATGCGCGCGATGATGAGTTTCATGTAGTGATCCCTGTAGTATTCCTCGATCAAACTTTCCAACCCGGATGCCGCATTGGTTGAAGAATTCTGCGTCGAGCGAAATAGCTACGCTTTAAGAATTTTTCCAATCTGCTGCCAGTTCCCTGGATTCAGAACGAGCATAACCTTTCCATCCGAGTCACGCTTGAAGGCGATTCGTTGCAGAATTTCGCTCGCGAAAAGGAAACTGTTTGCTTCACGGCCTGCTGAAACTAGTGTTTCTCCAGGCTCAATCCCAAAAATGCTGCACTCGCCAATAGATCTCAAAGTGAGGTTGTTTCCAGTTTGGCGGACTTCGACCAGTCCTTCGGTCCCGAACTTGAATGTCTGTGACAGTTCAGCCGGTTCGAAGATCGTGGTTTCAGTAGTGCTATAAGGGTCGATATGGGGAATACTATTCAACACGGCCGACCACATGGTTTCGGATGCCACGACGGCCAAGTCCGTCGGATGAAGGCCCGGATTTTCTATCTCGGCCGTTGAGACCGCGAAAAGAATGTCCCCGTCATTAACCGTGCCGAGCGGCTGTATCATCCGCCCCATGGAGGTGTGAACCTGCACGGCCAGACGGTTCAGTTCGGCATAAGTCAATTTTTGGTTAGTTACCACAGCGCTGATGGTCGTGTTGGCGGGATTGCCGACCCGTCGACGCCTTCCCATAATGGAGTTGCGATCAGAGTAAAGCTCGTTCGGAATTTGCGCGAGCAGCTTATCGATATGCTTGGCGTTCTCGGGTAAGAGTTGCGCGCCCGCGACTACCGCACCCGAACGGTCGACCACCACTCCTACGCTGTTGACCACAGAAAAGGTTGCGATCTTGGTCTCGCCCACTTGTGCAAAAGCACCACCCTGTCCTGAATGAAGCCAAAGGCCGAAATAAGCGCCCTGCATAGTATTTCTGCCGGCCCCTTGGGCGCCGAGCGGAAACACGCCAGGCCTAGCGGCTGACAGCGCGGCTCGCCCCAGTCTGTCATCAGGATGATAAGGAGTAAGTCTACGAAGACCGTAGTCATAGATAATAGCGCCTGCGACCGTGGCCAGGTTATTCCAGTGCCCGGAACGATGAGCGTTGTCCTTTAAAGCAGCCGCCACACCAGCGGCGGTGCCAAGGCCATACCAGGATCCGCCTGAAATCGTAATAGCATCGAGGTTGGGAAAATCGTGTCCTTGGCGAAGCCAATCGAGATTGTAGGAACCTGGCGCACCCCCACGAACATCGACGGTGCCAACAGCTTTATTAGGAAACCAGAATACCGTTGCGCCCGTAGGGCCATCAGGATATTCGGCGGTACCGATATACATAGAGGGAAAATCAAATTCCAGAACTGGGCCTGTCGGTCCGGTCCGGATGGTGAGATCTGCCTGGTCAGTCAACGGGATATCCTCCACTCCATCTATAACCTCGGGTGACTACCTGTTGGGCAGCACCCGCCCGCGGCATGAACATCCAGCCTCGGATCGAGTTTCCAGAATACATAACCTAGCCAAATCCGTTAGGTCGCTTGGCCGAGAGCCGAATGTTATCTCAACGTGAAAATTAATGCTCTGCTCGATCAGTAAGTAGTACGGCAATTCCACGCGGATAACCAAGATCGGAAAAATCTCTCGCCACTCTCGCATGTCCGGCCCAATCATGTTCCGCCTCAAAGCGAGCAGACCCACGCAGTCCTGTCGGCAGCAATTTCATTTTCAAGTATCTTAGCAACCATATGATGATTACAGGGAAAAATCGTCTAATCAAGGATGTTTATTATACCATTATGACGAGAGTCACTGTTGAAACCACTCGTCAGCAGTTTGAAGCGTGAATACCGCTTTCGTAAAAGGAGAGGATGTCGCTGCTAACGAACTGAAGGTCTGAGTTGCCAAAATGACCTGACAGCTGACGATCGGCGTGCTACAGGAAAGCGATTGATCGATTCATTTTCGGCAAGCCGCGGCCTAGTCGGGAAGCCTCCAAACCCTAAAAATTCAGGAGCTGATGTGTATCGTTGCCGGGTTAAGAGGAGGAAGGATTCTGGAACATCGCTTGAAACAGAATGCTGTGAAAGACGTCAAGCTCAAAGCGCAGGTTCGACAATCCTCATATCGCTGTAGCCGGTGCCATTGAATCGACGCTTCAATCGGATATCATTACATTCAATTACTACCTATTCCACATTACATAGTTCTTGCTGACACAATTGGCGTAGCCGTTAATTGGTTGTCAACAAAATCCATGAGCGGCGCGCCAATGATTCAATGTTACTTGATGTGAGAGGAAGGGATTGAAATGAGCGGTCTTGGTGGGCTTAATAAATCTCCGAATGGTGTCGTGCTTGGCCTTGTACAGCTTCAGTTACCGAATGTAGCAACAAAGGAGGATCTTAACGCACAGACTGACAAGATCGTTAGCATGGTTAAGAAGGCACGCAACAATATGCCATCGATGGATTTGGTTGTGTTTCCTGAATATTCGCTACATGGCGCATCAATGGATACCAATCCTGAAATTATGTGCTCGCTTGATGGACCAGAGGTAGCAGCCTTCAAAAGGGCTTGCCTCGACAACAAGATTTGGGGATGTTTCTCCATTATGGAGATGAACCCGGACGGTAATCCATACAATTCGGGGATTATCATCGATGATAGAGGTAAGATTCAGCTCTATTATCGCAAGATGCATCCATGGGTTCCCGTGGAGCCATGGGAGCCAGGTAACATTGGAATCCCGATTTGCGACGGACCAAATGGCAGCAAACTTGCTCTTATCATTTGCCATGATGGTATGTTCCCTGAAATGGCTCGAGAATCTGCGTATAAGGGGGCGAATATCATCTTGCGTACCGCTGGATATACCGCTCCAATCCGACACGCTTGGCATATAACCAATCAAGCCAATGCCTTTTGTAATCTCGCTTATACAGCCAGTGTTTGCATGGCAGGTACTGATGGCACCTTCAATTCAATGGGTGAAGGAATGATTGTTAATTTTGACGGTCAACCGATCGTGACTGGCAATGGCATACCAGATGAAATTATTACGGCCGAAGTGCGCCCCGATCTATGCGACGAGGCTCGACGCCTATGGGGTGTAGAGAACAACATCTATCAATTTGGTCACCGCGGATTTGTAGCGGTGAAGGACGGTGCGCAGGATTGTCCGTACACGTATATGCGTGATTTGATTGAGGGCCGTTACGCTCTTCAGTGGGAGAGCGCGGTTGTGGTCACAGATGGTACCGGTTGCGGTTTCGCGCTTCCTAACCGCCGCTATGAGTCCGCCCGAAAGCAGCCGTGACAGGAAAAGTGTTACCTCATAGACGTCTGAACAAACTTATTGAGCGGTGGATATGACGAATGTATTGCGTCCCTTGATCCTTCCGCGTGGCACATTTGCTAGATAGCTACCAGACACGTAGGTCAAATTCGGGGCCGAAATCGTCGAAATAAGACACAATCAAGAACCAACATAAAACATATAATGAGTTCAATTGGCTGGAAAATGTGCTTTCCGGACTCTGTCAGCGCTCCCTGAGAAATACCTTGACAACAATCGAATAAAGAAAATAAGACAACTGGTGTGCAGCGGGTAAGCTGCATGGAATTGGGGTATTTGAGGCCCCCGACGGGCGCGGAAGCGCTGTCGGGGGTTTTTGTTTTGCGGACCAGGAGGAGAAACCCGCTATGAAAAAGACTCCATTTTACGACAGTGGCCTTGAATATGGGGCCAAAATGGTTGAGCTCTTTGGCTACTACCTGCCTTGGGAATACGGCGCCGGACACACGAAAGAGCATTTGGGAACGAGAGAGGGTGTGTCCGTATGCGATCTCGATTACATGGCCGAGTTCGTTATCGAAGGGCCGGACGCGCTTGGCTTCATCCAGATGCTCGCAACCAACGATTTCTCCAAGAAGACCGTTGGCTCGGTGCAGTACACAGCCATGTGTGACGAGAACGGCCTGATGATCGACGATTGCACTATCTGGTGCATGGCCCAGAACAAGTACATGATCATCAGTGGCTCTGAGGACGACTATGAATGGGTGTCGAAACAGGCCAAGAGCTATAATGTTACGGTAACCAATGTCACCGACGAGCATACGACGCTTGCCGTGCAAGGGCCGATGGCCAATCGTGTGCTCCAGCAGTTGACGGACATCGATTTGTCGACGCTTGGCTACTATCGTTTCCGGCCGGCGAAAATCTCGGGCATCGAATGCTTGGTTGCGCGCATGGGTTACACGGGTGAGGCGGGCTTCGAACTCCATTTTGCATCGAAAGATGGGGCGACCATCTGGAATCTGGTCATGAATGCCGGCAAGCAGCATAATATAGTTCCATGTGCTCAGGCCGCACTGGAGAGCTTGCGTCAGGAGGCCGGATATCTCCTGGTGGGAAAAGATCACGATCGCAAAACCAATCCTTTCGAAGCTGGCATCGGGTTCACCGTGAAGTTCTCCAAAGAAGACTTCATCGGAAAAGCCGCCTTGCAGAAAATCGCGCGCGAGGGAGTAAAGCGGCGGATGGTTTGGCTTGATATCCCGTCCGGTGACGTGGCTGAGACGGGAGACAAGATCTTCGTCGGTGATGTTGAGGTCGGTGCTGTAACCAGTGGATCGTTTTCACCCACCAGAAAGCGAGGAACTGCCATGGCCTACATCAATCCGCGCCATGCGGTTCCCAGCCTGGATGTGCAAATCGCGCTTGCAAACGGCAAGAAGGCTTCCGCGAAGCTGTCCGTGATGCCGTTGTATGATCCCGGTGATACCCGCACGAAGAGCTTTGCGTAACTTGTCTGATGCTGAAATCTTCCTCTTTCGAGAGGGGGATTTCAGCAAGGGTGATGACTGCAATCCTTGTGGAAGTCTCGCTGGCAGACATTGTCGAGCCTATAAGTTTTTATTTCGCCCCTGGTGACTTTGTGAACTGATCCATTCAGGCTTAGATTCGCCGGGATAAGTGTTGCGGTTTGCACGTAGTTGTGGAGCCATATCCCGGCTTGCTCCGCTTCCCGCGCCGCGGGACGGAAGGCACCTCGTTTCTAGTAAGACCATAGCCCTTCAAATCCACAATCAGCCGAGGAAGAATCCCATGGCGGAAGTAAAGAGCGACATCTCGATAGCGCGCGCAGCGAAGAAGAAGCCGATCCAGGAGGTTGGCGCGAAGATCGGCATTCCGAGCGAGCATTTGCTGCCTTACGGGCATGACAAGGCCAAGGTCTCGGCCGACTTCATCAAGTCGGTGCAGAAGAACAAGGACGGCAAGCTGATCCTTGTGACGGCGATCAACCCGACGCCGGCTGGCGAAGGCAAGACGACGACGACGGTTGGCCTGGGCGACGGCTTGAACCGCATCGGCAAGAAGGCGGTGATCTGCATCCGCGAGGCCTCGCTCGGTCCGAACTTCGGCATGAAGGGCGGCGCTGCCGGCGGCGGCTATGCCCAGGTCGTGCCGATGGACGACATGAACCTGCACTTCACCGGCGACTTCCACGCCATCACCAGTGCGCACAACCTTCTGTCGGCGCTGCTCGACAACCACATCTACTGGGGTAACGAGCTCGGCATCGACACCCGCCGCGTGGTGTGGCGCCGCGTCATGGACATGAACGACCGCGCGCTGCGCGAGATCGTGGTGTCGCTGGGCGGCGTTGCCAACGGCTATCCGCGCGAGGCCGGCTTCGACATCACCGTTGCTTCGGAAGTCATGGCGATCCTGTGCCTTGCCAAGGACCTGAAGGACCTCGAAAAGCGCCTCGGCGACATCATCGTTGCCTACAAGCGCGACAAGAGCCCGGTGTTTGCGCGTGAACTGAAGGCGCACCGCGCCATGGCGGTTCTCCTGAAGGACGCCATCCAGCCGAACCTTGTGCAGACGCTGGAGAACAACCCGGCCTTCGTGCATGGCGGCCCGTTCGCCAACATCGCCCACGGCTGCAACTCGGTGATGGCCACCACCACCGCCTTGAAGCTCGGCGAATATGTCGTGACCGAGGCCGGCTTCGGCGCTGATCTCGGCGCGGAAAAATTCTTCGACATCAAGTGCCGCAAGGCTGGCCTGAAGCCTGCCGCCGCCGTCATCGTGGCCACCGTGCGCGCCATGAAGATGAATGGCGGGGTGAAGAAGGAGGACCTCGGGCCTGAGAATGTCGAGGCGGTGAAGAAGGGCTGCCCCAACCTTGGCCGCCACATCGAGAACGTGCACCAGTTCGGGGTTCCGGTGGTGGTTGCGATCAACCACTTCTATTCCGACACCGATGCCGAGATCGCGGCGCTGAAGGCCTATGTCAAGGAGCAGGGTGCGGAAGCGATCCTGTGCAAGCACTGGGCGCATGGCTCGGCCGGCATCGAGGAGCTTGCGAAGAAGGTGGTCGAGATCGCCGAGGGCGGGGCCTCGCAGTTCGCGCCGCTCTATGGCGACGACCTTGGCCTGTTCGACAAGATCGACACCATCGTCAAGCGCATCTACCGCGGTTCGGAGGCGATTGCCGACAAGTCGATCCGCGACCAGCTGCACCAGTGGGAGAAGCAGGGCTACGGCAATCTTCCGGTGTGCATGGCCAAGACGCAGTATTCGTTCTCGACCGATCCGAACCTGCGCGGTGCGCCGACCGGCCACACCGTTCCGGTGCGCGAGGTTCGCCTTGCCGCCGGCGCCGGCTTCGTCGTCGCCATCTGCGGCGAGATCATGACCATGCCGGGCCTGCCCTCCAAGCCGTCGTCCGAGAACATCCATCTCGACGACAATGGCGACATCGAAGGCCTGAGCTGACAACGGGAAAGCGAGGAAATTTGCCCATGGCTTCTGTAATAGACGGCAAGGTTGTAGCGGCGGATGTGGTTGCCAAGGTTAAGGCTGAGGCGGACAAGCTTATCGCCGAGACGGGCGTTGTGCCCGGCATTGCGGTGGTCATCGTCGGCCATGATCCTGCCAGCCAGGTCTATGTCGCGTCGAAGGGCAAGAAGGCCAAGGAATGCGGCTTCAACTCGATCGAACATGCGCTGCCGGCTGAAACCAGCGAGGAAGAGCTGGTGGCGGTGGTCGAGAAGCTGAATGCCGATCCGGCCATCCACGGCATCCTCGTGCAGTTGCCGCTGCCGGGCCACATCGATTCCGGCCGCATCATCCAGACGATCGCGCCGGAAAAGGACGTCGACGGCTTCCACTTCATCAATGTCGGCAAGCTCGGCACCGGCGAACTGGACACCGCCTTCGTGCCGTGCACGCCGGCCGGCTCGATGCTTTTGATCGAACGCGCGCTTGGCCGCGATCTGTCGGGGCTGAGCGCGGTCGTGGTCGGCCGCTCCAACATAGTCGGCAAGCCGATGGCCAATCTGTTGCTCAACGCCAATGCCACGGTGACGATCGCGCACAGCCGCACCAAGGATCTGCCAGGCCTGTGCCGCAGCGCCGATATCCTGGTTGCCGCCGTTGGTCGTCCCGAGATGATCAAGGGCGACTGGGTCAAGCCAGGCGCCACTGTCATCGACGTCGGTATCAACCGCTTGCCGGCGGACGCCAACGGCAAAGCGCGGCTTGTCGGCGACGTTGCCTATGACGAGGCCGCGACCAATGCCGGTTCGATCACCCCGGTGCCGGGCGGCGTCGGTCCTATGACCATCGCACTCCTGATGGCCAACACCGTCATCTCCGCTTCCCGCGCCGCGGGGCGGGCCTTATCTCTTGGCGATAGCTGACGTCGATTAAGGCAATGCAGCCACAAGTGGCGCAGTTTCCACGAATTCGTCTGGTGCTCGTCGAACGCAATCAGTTGGTGCTATCGGCATTGCAGCACATATTCGCTCACGATGACCGGTTCGAACTGACTGGTCACGTAGAAAGCGGCCAAGCCTTTCTCGAAATGATCGAAATCAATCGGGCGAATTTCGATATTGCCATTATCAGCTCCAAATTAGCTGACATGAACGCTGCAAAACTGCTGACGGAACTGCGACACCGGGAGGTTGGGATACGCATCGTCATTTTCTCAAACGACATCGGAATCCTCAAGCAGTGCTTGCATCTCGGCGCCCACGGCTTCTGTTACCAGTTCGATGATCCTGCAGTACTGCTAGATACGTTGATCGCAGTGGCTCACGGCCATCTTTGTATCCCGCACACCGACATGGCCAAAATCCATGAAACACCGTTATCAACATTGACGCCGCGTGAAATTGAACTGCTCGGCGTTCTGGCGAACGGATGGACCAACCTACAAATCGCAACCAGAATGGGTATCTCCGAGAACACGGTCAAATACCATTTAAGGAATCTCTATGACAAAATCGGCGTCCATAACCGGGCCGCCGCAGTTGCCTTATTCTTTGCTGGTATCCAACGTTAATAGAATGATGCCGTGAGTGCTAGAGCGTTAAGGGATGCTTCGTGCGCGAGATTGGTGTCCAGAGCTCAGGCGTTGGCGATTCTTAACGGCTCAAGACAGGTCAGAACAAAAAGACAGCGCTGAGAAAGCAGGACCACCCATCATTCCTGCCGGCGTGCGAATGAGGGGACTCTGCTAATCATGTTTGCGTCACGATGGTTCGGTAAATTTTAGCGTCTTAAAAGATATGTTTATTGTTGACGCCGTTTTAGATGTGTGCGAACTTTTCTAGAGTAGCGGGTTAGCTGCTCTTATTTCTGTGCCAAGCGTAACTCCCGGATATGGTTCCGGCTAGTACGTTAATGTGGCACGCTACATTCTCAAAAGCTGAAGCATCATTTCACTGTCGACGACGGCGGCTATTCCTATTCGGTCTTAGCCTCGGAGGAAGTGAGAACCATAAAGGGGAAAGCAATGAGAATATCACTAAAGAGAGTTCTGTTTTTGTTTGCCGCGACTGGACGCCTCGAACTACCCGGATTTCGGCGCTGGTAGGACGGAGATGAGGTCTGGCGCGGCCTGATGCGCGGCGATTGCTTCGGTTTTGGTCTTTAGGCCGGCGCAGGGCGCCGATTTTGGCGTTGCGACGGCGGTTTTCGCCGCTCACGCGGTCATGCGGACGCAGTTCGCCCCTCGTGCCAGACGAAGCGGGTGAGATTGTAGGCGAGATTGGCCATGCCGATCTTGGTTCTGGCGCGGGCGATACCGATGGTGCGGACGAACAGGCCCATCCTGGACTTCTGCTGGGCGAAGACGTGCTCGACGAATGCGCGGGTTTTCGATCTCCGACCATTGGCCCGCGACGTCGCCTCGCTCATCGGCCGACCTTTCGGCTTCTTCTGATGAATGTCGGAAACGTAGCCGTTCTTCTCCAGCCACTCCTCGTTCTTCTTCGAGCGATAAGCCGTGTCGGCCCAGACCGTCGAACTGGTGTTGTTCTTGTCGAGCACATTGCGGAGCTGGGCGCCGTCATAGGCCGCCGCGCTGGTGACATTCCAGCCACGGATGAGGCCGTGCCGGCGATCGATCGAGGCATGGTTCTTGTAACCGAAGGCGGGAATGGCGATGTCGCGCGGTTGCGGCTTTCCATCCTCGGCCGCCTTGGCCTTCGAGAACTTCACCGTCCAACGCGCATCGCGATCCTTCTGGCGCAGCTTCGCGGGCTTGTCTTTCCACTCGTCCGGTATCTTGCCCGCTTTGATGTCGGCCTTCTCGGCATCGGTGTTTCGCTGCTTCGGCGCCGCCACGATGGTGGCGTCGACAATCTGACCGCCCATGGCAAGATAGCCGGCCCTGGTGAGGTGCTTGTCGAAACGGGCGAACAGGTTCTCCACCGCGCGGGCTTGTGTGAGATGCTCGCGGAACAGCCAGATCGTCTTGGCATCAGGCACGCGATCGCCCAGCCCCAACCCGAGAAAACGCATGAACGAGAGCCGATCCTGGATCTGGAATTCGGCCTGATCATCCGACAGACTGTAAAGCGCCTGCAACACCATGATCTTGAACATCAGCACCGCATCGTAGGGCGGCCTGCCGCCCTTGGCGCCGTCGGAGCGTTTCAGCGCCTTGGCCAACGGCTTTCGGAAAACCTCCCATGGCACCACCGCGTTCAGCTTTTCCAGAGGATCGCCCGCCTCGCTCAGTCGAGCATACCGCTCGTCAATGTCCCAAAACCCGGCCTGTCCCCGCATCCATCCCCTCCCGGCAAATCACCGGGGCAGTGAATCATCCCGAGCCGTCAATGGCGAGGTTTTTCGAGGCGTCCGACTGCGCTATGGACCGGAGGAGCCATTGCCGAGGACAATCCCATTGTGTTGGGCATTCCGGTCGGCTTAAGCGGCGCAAATAGCATCGTAGCTCCGTCAATGGTTCAGGCGGCCGAACTTGCAGTCTCCGAAATCAACGCTGCAGGGGGGATTTTAAGCAGAAAGCTCGCCCTGGAAGTTGCCGATGATGGATCCGGTGCCGCAGGGGCTCAAAAAGCATATGACTCCCTGGTATTCCAAAAGAAAGTGGATGCCATAGCTGCTATGGAGACGACTGCAGCTCGCAATGCAGGATTGCCAATCATTACTAGGGGAAAAATCCCTTATATCTATAGCTCTTTTTACGAGGGTGGTTCCTGCAATAAGTATCAGCACATAAACGCATGGGTGCCACAGCAAATGGTTTCACTCATGGTCGACTACTTCATGAAAGATCAAGGTGCGAAAACATTCTTTCTTGTCGGTAGTGACTATGCTTTCGGTCGTGGACTCCTCGGTGACACCAACAAATATATTACGGAGAAAGGCGGCACGGTCGTTGGTGAAGAATACAATCCGATGGACGCGAACGATTGGACGGCAATCATCAGCATGATCCGGGCAGCCAATCCCGACGTGATCTTGACCTCTACCGCGGCCGGTGCACCGAACGTTACCTTTACGAAGCAGCTTCGCTCAGCTGGTATAACTGCAAAGTATGGGAATTATGCATTGGATGAAGGTACAGCGAAGACTTTGGGTCCTGATGCTGAGGGAATTTATCTTGGTGGAACATACTACACTAGCATCGATTCGGAGAAGAATGCGCAGTTCCTGAAGGCAATGAAGGAGAAGTTTGGCACGAAAACAGAAACGCCTAACGAACTCTCCGTTCCTCTATATGATGCCGTTCATCTCTATGCCCTGTCGGTGGTAAAAGCCGGCACGACAGACACGGATGCCGTGGTCAAAGCTCTAAGTGAAGTAACTTTTGATGGTCCGAGGGGACCTGTGCAAATGTCGAAACAACGGCACGCCCCACTGACAATGTATCTCGCACAGGTGAATGCTCAAGGCGACACGAGTATTATAAAATCCTACCCGAATGTAGTCCTGGTGATCAATGCCCTGATCTGTGAATGGGTGGGCGGCATGTCTTACCATGCTGCCTATTAATTTTGGCCTTCCCCCTGAAAACGGGTCCATTTTGAGAGTTAGAGTTTCGGCTATTTTGGGCTTTGAAAGGAGCACGGAATGGCACGGAAGAACTATACTGCCGAGCAGATCATCGGGATGTTGCGAGAAGCGGAGGTCCGGCTTTCGCAAGGCGAGAAGACCGGTTCGATCTGCCGGGGTCTTGGGATATCGGAACAGAGCTACTATCGCTGGCGTCGAGAGTATGGTGGCCTGAAGGTGACCCAGGCAGCACGACTGAAAGCTCTGGAGAAGGAGAACGCCCGGCTCAGGAAGGCGGTCTCCAACCTGACGCTGGATGCTCTGATCCTGAAGGAGGTTGTCGAGGGAAAGTACTAAGCCCTTCGCGACGTCGTGCTGGCGTTGCCCATGCGCGTGCGGTGTTCGGTGTTACCGAGCGCCGTGCATGCCGGGTGGTTGGCCAGCACCGTTCGACCCAGCGCCGGTGTTTGCGGCCCCGCTCCGACGAGAAGCGCCTGACGGCGGATATTGTCAGACTGGCCTCGATCTACGGTCGCTATGGATACCGCCGCATCACCGCTCTGCTTCGACAGGAAGGATGGACGGTGAATGCCAAGCGGGTCGAGCGGATCTGGCGTCGCGAAGGGCTGAAAGTGCCGCATAGACAGCCGAAGCGCGGCCGTTTGTGGCTTAACGACGGGTCGTGCACCCGGCTTCGGCCGACCCACCGCGGCCACGTCTGGAGCTACGACTTCGTTGCCGATCGCACTCATGACGGCAAGGCCTTCCGGATGCTGACTGTCATTGATGAGTTCAGCCGCGAGTGCCTGGCCATCCATGTTCAGCGCCAGATCAAAAGCGACGATGTCCTGGCGATACTAGCCCAACTGTTCACCAGGCATGGTCCGCCAGAGCATATCCGGTCCGACAATGGCAGCGAATTTACCGCCACGGCCGTTCGCGAATGGCTTGGCCGCATCGGTGTGAAGACACTCTACATCGAACCCGGCTCGCCCTGGGAAAACGGATACTGCGAGAGCTTCAATGGCAAGCTGCGCGATGAACTGCTCAACGGTGAAATCTTCTACACGCTGAAGGAGGCACAGATCGTGATCGAGAACTGGCGTCGGCACTACAACACTGTCAGGCCGCACAGCTCGCTCGGCTATCTCCCGCCAGCTCCGGAAAGCATCTTGCCCCGCGCCGCTACAATGATCTACGCTCCGCCCCGGTCAGCCAATCTCGGCGACCATAACCGCCGGAACTCTAACTTATCCGGTGGACCTCCCTAATGGGGCAGGCCAGTCGGTCGCCTAAAAGGCGGCCCTAGTGAGGCTGTAAGGGCTGACAGGAATAGACGATCTTTCATATCGGCTCGGATTTTTGCCGTTCCCAATTGTAGGGAACTCGGAGACGTAGATGATAGCAACGATACTAGACATCATAACAACTGCTGCGATATTATACATAGTGGCTTCGGGGCTGCTCCTCGTATTCGGCGTTATGAAGCTTATCAATTTCGCACATGGCGGATTGATGACGCTTGGCGGATACGCTGCCGTTATTGCCACAGCGCTTGGGTTGAATCCCTGGATAGGCATTCCTCTGGCGGCGGTCTTTGGGGCGATTGTTGGTCTCGGCATGGAGCGTGTTGTTGTACGGTCGTTATACAATCGGCCGCTCGATGCTATCCTAGCCACCTGGGGCCTGAGCATCATCATTGGCCAGATCATAACTCTGGTCTTCGATCGTGGTGTTCATTTCGCTGAACCTCCAGTTCGAGGGGTGGTCAGTCTCATCGGTGAGTCATATTCGATCTACAGGCTGGTGCTTACCGTTCTCGCACTACTGCTGGGACTTGGTTTGACCTTGATACTCAAGGGTACATCACTAGGTCTCTCCACGCGCGCCGTCATCATGAACGAAGATCTTGCGCGCGGACTTGGAATAAATAGCGGGCTCGTTCGCACGGTGACATTCACCCTTGGCTCTGGGCTGGCCGCCGTTGCCGGCGCTTTGATAACACCTCTTTCGAGTGTCTATCCGGATATGGGCACAGCCTGGCTAATCAGCGCATTTATGCTCGTGCTGGTATCGGGCTCCTCTCTTTATAGCTTGGCTATTGCAAGTGTTGTGTTGGGCGGAGCACAAGTGATTGTCAGTGGTTATTTCGGAGCGGTCCTAGGCGGCATGACAATTGCGGCTCTTGCCGCGGTAATTCTCCGTATTCGACCGCAGGGGTTTTCTTATGAGTGATGTGAACTTGAAGGAATGGGGCAAAGCGCATCACCTTCGGCCACGGGCAAGCCCGCTAACGAGGATGGTCGTTGTAGCAACTATAGCTCTGATCGGTGTTGGCGTCACGCCCTTCTTTATAGATGCGTATTCAGTCAACGTTCTCGTAAGATCGATGATATACGCGTCTATCGCTCTTTCCGTCGATATTCTCTGGGGTTACCTTGGAGTTTTGACTTTCGGGCAGTCGGCATTTTTTGCGGCAGGAGCTTATGTCACCGCCCTGATATTTACCTATCAGGGATTTTCCGCCGAATTGGCTTTTGCTGCTCTTGTAGTCGGTATCGCGGTCGCCGTGGCGATGGCAGGATTGGTTGCGTTTCTTGCCTTTTGGCATGGCGCAACTGATCTATATGCTTCGGTTATCACTCTTGTCTTGCCGATTGTTGTCACGCAACTCCTATTTTCCGGTGGAACCTTCACGGGGTCCAGCAGCGGTCTTACCGGTTTCGAGACCGTTCCTCTCAGTATTGAAGCCTGGTTTTGGGTTGTCGGAGCTTGGCTGGTCATTTTGACAAGCGCGGCATGGCTTTACACGCGCAGTGATGCCGGGCAGCTTCTGGTTGCCATCCGGGAAAACGAGCAGCGTTGCCAGTATCTCGGCTTGAACACATCGAAGATCAAAGCGGTCATCTTTCTCATCTGTGCGGGAATAGGTGCAATCGCCGGATGGATGTATGCTAATTATACGATGGTGGTTGCACCGGAGATTGCTGGCTTTGTGTTCGGAACGGAGCTTCTGATCTGGGTAGCGCTGGGCGGACGGGGCACGTTGTTTGGACCTGTTATCGGCACACTTATCATTGACTATGCGAGCGCACACCTCCAGGGCGACTTCCCGTTCATATGGAAACTGGTCATAGGCGTCATTTTCGTTTCGGTCATCGTAGCCTTGCCACGCGGCCTCCTGCCGGTGGTTTCGAATTCCATGAATTGGCTTCGCAGGCTCGTCATCACGGCGCATCCGAAGGAGCGCGCACCGATGCAGCTGCGCCAAGCGAACGAACGTAGCTCCACCGCGACTAGCGAAGATGGAGGAGCAGCACTTGTTGTGAGCGGTGTCGAAAAACGCTTCGGTAGTCTCGAGGTCCTGTCCGGTATCGATTTTGAAGCTACCTATGGCGAAATTGTCAGCCTCGTTGGACCCAATGGAGCCGGAAAAACCACGCTTATGACCTGTATCGCAGACGGTCTGAAGCGCAGCAGCGGCGCGATATCAGTCGCCGGTGTGGACATAGGGCATCGTCCACCGAACCAATGTGTGCGTCTTGGCGTCGGCCGTAAATTCCAGATGGCCAATGTTTTCGACACGCTGACCGTGGGGGAATGCCTTCAGATCGCGCGAGCTCGTCTCGATGGCTTATCTAAATGGCAAAAATCAGGTGTCTGCAGCCTTCCGCAGTCTGCTTTGCATATTATCCGGGCGACCGGCTTGGATAACGACCTGGACGTGCCTGCGCAAGTGCTGTCGCACGGAAAGAAGCAAGCTTTGGAGTTGGCGATGGTTCTCGCTCTCGAGCCCAAGGTCATTCTTCTGGACGAGCCCACAGCTGGCCTTACTAAGGCTGAGCGTACGCTTATTGGAACGATCCTGACCGAACTTGCCAAAACGGAACAACTCTGCATCCTGCTGGTGGAGCATGATCTGGATTTCGTCCGAGAGATTTCTTCACGGGTGATTGTTCTGCACCAAGGCCGGATTGTTCTTAATGGATCGGTTGATGAGGTGGTGAATTCCGAGCTTGTCAAATCGGTCTACGCTGGGTCTGGGCACTGAGGAGAGTTGACTATGACGGAAACAGTGCTCGCTTTGAAGGGCCTCACCACGGGGTACGGGCAGGCCCCCGTGGTCCGCGACGTCGATTTGACGATCGACCGCGGTGAAATTCTTGCTGTGGTTGGCAAGAATGGTATGGGCAAGACCACGCTTCTCAAATCAATCATGGGATACCTGCCCAAGTTTTCCGGCACCGTTTCGCTCTCCGGGCAATCGGTCAGCGACGGCAAGCCCCATCAAATTGCTCGGCTTGGCGTAGCTTACATACCGCAGGAAAAGGCGTTGTTTCAGGATCTTACGGTCGAGGAGAATATTCGTTTGGCATTGCGTGGTTCGGCGGACTGGAGCGAGGCAAGGGACACGATCAGCCGTTGCTTTCCGTTCCTGCTGGATCGCTTGCGGCAAAAAGCCGGGACGCTAAGTGGCGGCGAACAGAAGATGCTTCTGATGACGCGCTCACTGGCCGTGGGAGCCAAGGTTCTTCTGATCGACGAGATAAGCGAGGGTCTGCAGCCATCGGTAATTTCCAACCTCGTCAAGATCATCCAAGCGGAGAGGGATCGTCTGGGCCTCGCCGTTCTGCTGGTTGAGCAGAACCTTTCCTTCACTTGCGCCGTTTCCGATAAATACGTCCTTCTGGATAAAGGCGAAATATCCGGGTCTGGAAATACCCAGGATCCGGATACCCATGCAAAAATCCTAGCGCATATAAGCCTTTGATCACTCTTAATTAGTTTCGAAGTTCGGAGGATATCCAGTGTACCTGACCAAAAAAGAAAGTGACAGGCTTCTGGTTTTTGTCGCAGCCGAACTGGCACGGCGCCGCCGGGCCAGCGGACTGAGACTAAACTTACCGGAGGCGAGGGCGATAATAGCCGACGCTATCCATGAGGGAGCTAGGCAAGGGAAGTCCGTTTCGGAATTAATGGCATTTGGCCGCACCATACTGAACGCTGAGGAAGTTCAGTCGGGCGTCGTATCGTTGCTCGAAATGCTGATGGTCGAACCTATGTTCCCAGACGGCCAAAAGCTCGTCTGTGTGCATGACCCCGTAAGCCCACCACAGGATGTCGAAGAGGAAGAGGAGCCGGGTTGCTACCGCTTGGCGGAAGACGGGATAGAAATCAATGTGGGTCGCGCGACCACACAGGTCGTCGTTCGCAACATGGGCGACCGCCCCATTCAGATCGGCTCTCATTTCCACTTCTTTGAGGTAAACCCCGAGTTGGATTTCGATAGGGTTGCAGCGTTCGGCTTCCGTCTTGATATTCCAGCTGGAACGACGGTTCGGTTCGAGCCAGGGGATGAGAAAACCGTGGATCTTGTTGCCATTGGAGGCGACCGACGCGTGGAGGGGCTCAACAGCCTGACGGAAGGTCTCCTGGACGATCCGGAGGTAAAACACAGGGCAATCGCACGCGCAGCGGCCGAAGGTTTCAGGGGAGCCCAAAATGGCTAAGCTTCTGTCGCGTCGTCAATATGTCGAGTTGTACGGACCGTCGACCGGAGACCGGGTGCGTCTCGCTGACACCGAACTTTGGGCGGAAGTCGAGCGAGATCTTTTGGTGCCGGGCGACGAGCTCGTGTTCGGAGCTGGAAAAACCATAAGAGTGGGCACTGGCTGTCATGGCCACATCACCGCGGCGGGCGGGGCGCTCGATCTCGTCATCACCAACGCCACGATCATCGATCCAGTCCTCGGGATAATCAAAGCGGACATCGGGATTAAGGATGGCCTGATCGCCGGCATTGGCAAGGCCGGAGATCCGCGGATCATGGATGGGGTGGACCCAAGATTAATCGTCGGCACCAACACCGATGTTCGCGCAGCGGAGGGCCTGATCGTCACGGCAGGGGGGCTCGATTGCCACGTTCATTTCATCGACCCGGGTCAGTGCGAAGAGGCGCTGTCCAGCGGCATCACCACTTTGTTCGGCGGCGGGCTTGGAGCCACAACGGTTCCGATCGCCTCCACCGGCACGGTCAATCTTGGACTCATGCTTCAGGCTGCTGAGGTCTTTCCTGTTAACTTCGGCTTCTTTGGAAAGGCTGCGTCAGACAGTAGCGACCCCCTTCTCGAGCAACTCGACGCTGGGGCTGCCGGATTGAAAATTCACGAGGATTGGGGTGCGACAACCGCTGCGATCCATTCTGCATTGGTAGCTGCTGATGAAGCGGATGTGCAAATCCAATTGCACACCGACACGCTCAATGAGTTCGGTTTTTTAGAGCGGACCTTGAAGGCCATCAATGGCCGCACCATCCATGCCTACCATGTCGAAGGGGCTGGCGGAGGGCATGCGCCCGATATCATCAAGGTGTGCGGCTTCGAAAACGTGCTGCCTTCGTCGACCAACCCGACCAACCCTTACACCATCAATACATTCGACGAGCATTTCGACATGGCGATGGTCAGTCATAACCTGAATCCGAGATTGCCCGAAGACATTGCCTTTGCCGAATCCCGGATTCGGCACGAAACTATTGCCGCGGAAGGCGTGTTGCACGATATCGGCGCAATCAGCGCCATCGGTTCCGATTCCCAAGGCATGGGCCGCATTGCCGAAACAATCGCTCGTACGTGGCAGACAGCGTCACGTATGAAGATACAGCGCGGGGCTCTGCCGGAGGATAGCGGTCGTGGTAATGACAATACCCGGATCAAGCGCTTTATCGCCAAGTACACCATCAATCCCGCGCGGATGTTTGGCGTGGACAAATATGTTGGCTCGCTCGAACCCGGCAAGCTGGCCGACCTCGTTTTCTGGAAGCCGGGGCTGTTCGGCATCAAGCCGGAGGCCGTCTTCAAGTCGGGCTTTCCGGTTATGGCAGTGATGGGTGAGGCGAACGCGTCACTCAATTGCTGCGAGCCGCTGCGCTACCGGCCTCAGTGGGGCTCGTTCGGACGCGCCGTCCAATCGCTTTCGGTACGCTTCGTGTCGCAGCGGGCACTCGACCACGACATTGCCGGAAAGCTGGAACTGCGATCACGATGCGTGGCTGTTTCCGGAACCCGAAAGCTTTCCAAGAAACACATGCTTTGGAACGACAAAGCTCCAAGAGTAACGGTCGATCCCGAAACCTACCAAGTGGAAGTGGACGGTGAACATTGCACGTCGCTGCCCGCCACCAAACTGCCGCTTGGGCCTCTCTACACATTGAAATAGGAGCGATTCATGTCTGCAAAAGCCGTGCGTATCGGCATCGGGGGGCCGGTGGGCTCCGGGAAGACGAGGCTTATCGAGCGTCTCCTGCCTCTTATCCACGAGGCGGGGCTGAAGCCTGCGGTCATCACCAATGACCTGGTCACCCTGGAGGACGCGTTGCGGGTCAAGGCGAGTGGCCTCATCGAGGAAACGCTGGTTATCGGCGTTGAAACCGGCGCATGCCCTCATACCGCGATCAGGGAAGACCCTTCGGTAAACATTCAGGCTGCCGACACCCTGGAACGCGAGAATCCGCTCGATTTGATTTTGATTGAGAGTGGCGGCGACAATTTGGCGGCAACGTTCTCCTCGGAGCTCGTCGACTACTGGATTTTCGTGATCGATTGCGCCGCTGGCGACGATATACCGCGCAAGCGGGGGCTTGGAATGCTCCAAGCCGATCTCCTTGTCGTCAATAAGATTGACCTGGTTCCGCATGTGGGGGCTGATCTCGACCGCATCCGTCATGACGTTCAGATCAATCGCCCTCAAAGGCCGACCATTTACACCAATTTGCGTTCGCCGGAGGGAGCTGTGGAGGTTTTCAAAGCCATGAAAACTGATGCCCTTTTCGGTTGCGGGGTTCATTGATCGGACATGGTACGTTCGTCCGGCCTACTTGATCTAGAATTTGCCGCTGACCGCCTGGGGAAAACGCATCTTATGCAACGGAGCCAACGATTTCCACTGCATTTCACCACTCCTCTCTTTTTAGACGAGCGGCAGCCTGGCATGGCTTTCGTCTACGTCCAAAACCCCTCGGGAGCGGTGTTTGACGGCGATAAGCTGGAACTGCGGATTGCTGCGCGGGACGGTGGCAAGCTTCATGTAACGAGCACGTCCGCAACGAAGCTACACCGCATGTTGGAAGGGTCGGCGTTGCAGAAGGTACAATTGGAGGTAACGCAGGGATCATACATCGAGTATCTGCCGGACCAACTAATCCCGCAGGCACAGTCATCTTACGACCAAGAGACCATGATCGACCTCGAGCGAGGGTCTATGTTGGTTGCAAGCGAAATCATTTCACCAGGACGCCTGGCCCGTGGCGAGGTCTTCGCGTTCGATCGTCTCAAACTAGAAACGCAAATAAAGGTCGGTGGAAGTACGCTTTTCACTGACCGCATGCTTATGGAACCGGCGGCGCTTCCAATCAATACAAGAGGCGTTCTTGGTTCCTTCCTCTATTCGGGAAACCTGCTGGCGCTTGCTCCGGGCGGGAATGCAAAGGGGATATACGAGGCTGCCACATCCCTGGAAATGATGGGTGAAGACTTTCGACTAGGTGTGGGTGCCTTACCCGGAGCGGTTGGCATTGTTGTGAGGGTCCTTGCTCGGTCATCATCAGTAGCTATGCGACTCATGGACGAAACTTGGTCCCGCGTTCGAATGCAGATGATTGGCGCGCCAGCCCCATCTCGGAGGAAATAGATTATGCTTGTCTCGAATAGAATAATTGGCGCCCTCGATGCAACCAAGTACACCGCCGGCGTAGTAGATTTCATAGAAATATCATGGGCGGAGGCAAGTAAGCGACGGCTCCGGCGACGCACAAAGGGTGGGCTCGACTTTGCTGTGTCTATGGAGCACGGTCAGTATATTTTCGACGGAGCGATTCTATTTAGCAACGATGATCATACAATCGTCGCTCAAAGACCTGTGGAGCTTGCGCTGGTCGTAGATATCGATCATACGAACTCGATCCCAGACATCGTCCGCCAGGCTACGCTTATCGGTCACGCTTTCGGAAACCAGCACGTGCCGGTTGAGGTAGACGGCTGTCGCATTCTCGTGCCGATGCTCTCAAGTGAGGAACTGATGGCCAAAACGGTTCGAGATCTTAAACTGGGCGAATTGTCGCTTCGTTTTGACTATGTTCGGCTCGGAGTTTCTCGTCCACTTGTAGTGTCAGGACACTCTCATGGGTGAAGCGTCGCTAGAGCCCCCCAATCGTGCGAGCTTTCTGACGGCCCTCCAGCTGGCCGACAGTTCTCTGCCAATAGGACGTTATGTTCACTCCTTCGGATTGGAAGCACTGCTCAACGAGATCCCAAAAAACTCGATTCAAATCGTGGAAATTGTCAAAGCGGTACTACTCCATGGTACGGGTCGCTCTGACGCAGTTGCCACTGCTCATGCGCATCGAATGTTTTCAATGGCCGACCTTGTCCAACTGCATAAGATCGACGAACATCTCTTAGCTCTGAAGCTGTCGGTGCCTGCGCGGAACGCATCGATCTCGTCTGGACGTCATCTGGCAAAGTTGGCACCACGGATATGGCCTCACAGTGTACTCGCTACGTTTTGCCAAGAAGTGCAAGCGGGCGAGGGCGGTAACCTTGCCGTCGTCACAGCAGCAATATCGGCTTCCCAAGGAATAGGCCTTGAGAACACTGTTCTCGCTGAATTGCGAGGTGCGGCAAGTGGTCTTTTTTCGGCTGCAGTACGTCTGGGACGGATGGGATCGGTAGACGCACAAATTCAACTTCACCAATGCGTTCCGACTATTATCCAAGCCGCGGAACGAGCCTTGGATATGGATTTGGAAGACATGAGTTCGACTACTCTCGAATTGGATATTGCGATGTTACAGCTTCAGCGCAATCCACTACGCCAATTCGCGACGTAGCGGGAATTACGAGATGCGCGGCGTTGATGAATTACAGGAGTCCTACCGCTTGGAAGGCACTTGGCCGGTTGGTATCCTATTCTCGAGGAGTGGTATAACGGCGATCTCTGAGATTTCTCAACTACAGGGCACCTTACTTGCCATTTCCGAGATAAATTTAGCAGGTGGCGTGCTTGGAAAACCGATCTCACCCTTAATCCTCGACCCCGCCTCCGATCCACAACGCTACGCCCAATTCGCCAGTTCGCTGCTGATGGATAGAGGGGTGACTAATATATTTGGCTGTTCGGCTTCCTACAGTCGAAAAGCAGTGATTCCTGTAATAGAGCGGCGTGGAGGACTTCTTTGGTACTCAATTGGCTATGAAGGGTTTGAATACTCGTCGAATATTATATATACCGGACCGGCACCAAATCAACTTCATCTACCACTCGCCGAATATCTTTTTCCCCGGTACGGTCGAAAGCTGATGTGTGTGGGAACCGATTATCTTTTCCCACGTGAATCGAACCGAATTATGCAAGATCTCGTGTCCGAGATTGGTGGCAGTATTGTTGGTGAACACTATCTGCCGTTTAATGCACAGAGAGACGCCTTTTCGAATATCGTCAAAGAGGCGAGAGCGCTCGGTGCCGATGTGATCTTCTCCACGGTGGTGGGACCTGGAATAGCGGCACTTTATGATGCGTATGCCACCGAGAATCTTGATCCATCTGTCATGCCAATCGCCTCCCTGACGACGAACGAAACGCATTGTCAAGAAATGTGGTTCGAACCGTTGCCGGGGCATATCGTTTCCGCCCCATACTTCGAAACAGTAGGATCGCCACGAAATAGTAATTTTGTTGCCAACTATCATCAGCGTTTCGGAGCTAAACGGCCGACCGATGCTTGTGCCGAGGCCGCGTATTTCACCGTTCTGCTATTTGCCCGAGCTTTAGAGCGTGCTGGAACACTGGACCCTGAACGACTTCGAGCCGAAGTGCTCGGATTAGAAATCTCTGCTCCTCAAGGCGTGGTTATGGTCGATCCTGATAATAGCCACACTTATCTCTGGCCACGAATTGGAATGACGGAAGCTGGAAGAAAATTTAGAGTTGTCGCAGAATTCAAACAGGCAATGAAACCCGATCCGTATCTTATGAACTATGTGGGATTGGGTCGAATTAACCACGTTCAAGGATAGAAAGAAGCTTCATGTCCGGTGAGGCGCTGATTCGAGAATTGCGGAAACTGCAAGTTTGGGTGATTCATCCAGAGGACGCAGCTTGTAATGAACTTATTCGACATCTGAAGCGGATCGGGTGCCAGGTCAATACACAGTGGCCAATTCCCGAAAGTTGGCCAGTTCATGCCGATGTCGTCTTCTGTCTTTTTAGCGGACATCTTCCTATCGACGTAAGTGCCTTGAGGAACGGCCGGGAAGGCACACTTATCGGGATTGTGGAATATGAGAGCCCGACCATTGTTCGTGAACTATTGGACGCTGATGCGCAGGCCATCATCGCGAAGCCCATCCATCCTTTCGGCATCCTATCGACTTTATCCGTCGCTAGTTCGCGCTACCGTTTTGAACGCAGACAAAATAGTAAAATCGTCAAGCTTGAGGAAACTTTACGATCACGCCGCGTAGTGAACAACGCGGTTCGACGTCTGGCGACCGAGCGATCGATTAGCGAAGATCAAGCATATCAACTAATCCGACGTTGGTCTCTGGAGCAGCGTGTATCGATGACACGGATCGCTGACCACTTCATCGCCATAGATGAAGGAAGAGATGATTATTCCGAGGAATTCTAAAGGAGATACAAGATGAAATCTGAAACTGAATTAGATTCTTTCCTTCGTGTTGCTCTTGACTGGGAGGTAGACCCCATGGATCCGCCGGCATCCTTCGGGGGGTGGAATACAGGTCGAGTGGTTCAGCAGGTATTTGAAGGCTTATTCGAGGATGACCTTGAGAACGAAGAAGCAAGCCCGACAAAACTTATCCCTGCGCTCTCAAAATCAGTTGATATTTCTGACGATGGACTGAAATATACATTTCATCTGAGAGAAGGAATCCAATTCCATGATGGAACGTCTTTCGACGCTGAGGCGGTTCGTTACAATATAGATCGGATGTGGAATCCCAAAGCTCCCCATTATTCGCCCGTGGCAGCGGACTATAATCGAATTGGACTAGAGGTACTGGATTCCATGGAGATTTTGGGGCAATACACGGTCAAACTCACATTGAAGGAACCTTTTCCAGAGTTTCTCCGTTACATGACTCAAGAAGATGCTCCCGGCGCGCACGTCTACATCAGCCCTGAGGCATTAGAGAGACTAGGGAACTCGGGTATTGCCGATCATGCTCCCGGAACTGGCCCGTTTCGTTTTAATGAGCGGTTTCAGACGCCTTTCGGAAGCGGTGTTCGGCTGCAGCGAAATGAGAATTACTGGGGGGCGCACCCAAGCTTAAGGGTATTGAGTTTAAACCGTATCCGGAGTTGAAAGATCGGTATGAGGCACTACTCACCGACAATGTCGATTTTGCTTATGGCTTGGAAGGTAGTGATCTCGACGAACTAGAGCGACGCGGTTTCATTGTAAAAGAGTGTCGGGTTCCATACATTTGGTATTTCATTTTTAATATGCGCGATCCAGTTCTTCGTGACACTAGAGTGCGTCATGCTATTGCCCATGCAATCAATCGGCAAGAATTGAGCGATAGCGTCTTTCGGGGAGATACAGCGGTCGCATCTGGAATGTTACCACCAGCCTCGCCAGCCTTCGACGACAATTACAAATTTCCTTACGAATACGATCCAGAACGGGCGCGGCAGCTTCTCAAGGAGGCAGGTGTCCCGTCCGATTGGCGATTGCGTATCATGACGGCAAATGCTGGTTCTGGGCAGCTCATGCCCGTGCAAATATGTGATTATCTCGCGAAGAGCCTCGAAGTAATAGGATGTGGTGCAGAGATAGTCCGAACAGAAGACTGGGTCGTCTACTGCAACGAGTGGCGTTCTGGTTTGCCGGATGGCGCGGGCGTCTCACAAATGAGTTGGGGTATGTCTTGTGACATTTGGCTGGACCAGGTGCTGCACTCGAGAAATTGCTCTCCATTTGGGTTCAATGCAGGGTACTATTCTAATTCAAAAGTTGATGGCCTTTTAGATAGAGCGCGTGAAACTCAGAATGATGGCCAACGGGCTCAGCTTTACCGAAAGGCTAATGAATTGATTATGGAGGATCTTCCGGTACTTCCCATGTTAACTTTGCGACGTGGTGCTGTCTGTTATCACCCCCGCGTAAGGGGTTTTCGTAACCCTCACCAGAATTGGCATTCGTTCAAAAATATTTGGATAGAATCCAGAACTTGAACGTCGTTGTGACCTTAGAGTTATTGATGCTTTTGCCTGCGACTACTTGTAGTATCGGCGCGGACGGATTGCGGTCTGCGTCGATAATGCATTGAAGATAAATACTATGAGACCGAACGCAAAGAGACAGACAATGCAAAAAAGTTTGACTAAAGTAATGATGGCTATAGCCATATTCGCCGCAAGCTCCACCGTTGCCAGCGCCCATGTCGGTGTCGGCGATGCGAGCGGTTTCGCGCACGGCTTCATGCATCCGATTGGAGGCATCGACCATATCCTCGCCATGGTCATGGTTGGCCTGTTCGCCGCGCAATTGGGCGGCCGCGCCATGTGGCTGGTGCCGGCTGCCTTTGTCGGCGTCATGGCTGTGGGTGGCGTCGTCGGCTTTTCCGGCATTGAGATGCCGTTTGTCGAACTCGGCATCGGCCTGTCCATCGTCGTGCTTGGTGCGGCGGTGGCATTTGGCCTGAAGCCGGTCGTTGCCGCGGCGATGGGACTGGTCGGCTTCTTTGCCCTGTTCCATGGCTTTGCCCATGGCGCGGAGATGCCGGACAGCGTTGCTGGCCTTGCTTACGGCGCAGGCTTCGTTGTCGCAACCGCGCTGCTGCATGCCGCTGGCCTGGGCCTCGGGTCGATCGCGGCAAGCGGGGCTGGTCCGCGGGGTGAAACGCTGGTCCGGGCAGCAGGCGCGCTTACTGCAGTTGCCGGCGTGGCCGTCGTCACAGGGGTCATTTGATCCATCGTCGAGGCTGCGTAGCCTTCTCTGGAGGTAGCGCCGCCCGATTTCCCGCATACTGACCTGCCACGGGTAATTTCCTCCATCTGAGATTAGAGTCCGGCCCTTGATTGCTCTGATCCCATTGTTTGGACCGCCGGAGGTTAGAGTTTTCCGGCGTTTTCACGATGGCGGGCTGGTTGCGCCATCGGGATTGATCAACGAGATCGGGACCTTGTGCCCGATCGCCCCATGCGGGCGTTCCTCATTGTAGTATCTGCGCCAATTCTCCATCTTTTTCGGCGGCATCCGCAAGCGTCAGGAACCAGTGGGCGTTCAAACACTCCGCTCGGAAGCGGCCGTTGAAGGCTTCGATATAGGCGTTGTCGGGTTGTCGGTTGGCTTTCCGGGCCGGCTGAAGTCGAGCGTCACGCCTCTTGTGTAGGCCCACAGGTCGAGATCTCGTGACACGAACCGAGCCCTGATCGTATCCATCCGGCCAAGACCGCGAGAGATCAGGAATTTGGTTTGTCTGCCATGACGCGCTTGATCATTCCCGGATCGCATTGGGAATCCGCGAGGAACTGTCGCACACCGCCGTCCCAGGTCCGTACGTCTGCGAGGAACTCCTTCAGGCTTTCGATGCCTCGGTCGGTGAAGGTAGTGATGCCCTCTTCGCTTCCGTCGTGGACATGGATCATCTCGCCGTAGTCGATGTTCTCCGAATTGCCGGTGATTTCCTGGAGGAGTTCGAGGTTCTCGCCTATCAGCGTGGCGACGTATTCGATGGTGTAGACACGGGTTGGGCGTGCCATCAGGCGGCCTCTTGCCGGGCGTCTCCGGCGGGAGACCAGTTCCACGGCAGCAGTTCAGGTACTCTGGATACGGGGAAGCTGGGCATCCTGGCGAGCACGTCCGCCAGCCAGGCCTGCGGGTCGATATTGTTCATCTTTGCCGTAACGATCAGGGAATACATGAAAGCGGCGCGCTCGCCTCCGCGCTGGGAACCGGCGAAGAGCCATGCCTTTCTGCCGAGAGCGATACCGCGCAGAGCGCGTTCGGCGGCGTTGTTCGTAAGACAAAGCCTGCCGTCTTCGAGGAAACGGGTGAAGGCCTCCCAGCGTCCCTCCTTCTCGAACATGTAGTTGATCGCCTTGGCAACGGGATTGTGCCTGGACATTTGCGCGCGCTGGGCCTTGAGCCAGTCGTGCAATTCCTCGACGAGAGGGCGGGCATGCTGCTGTCGGGCAGCAAGCCGCTTCTCGGCAGGCATACCGTTTATCCCACGCTCGATGTCGAACAGGGCGTCGATAAGAGCCACGGCCTGAAACGCGACAGGCGAGATCTCGTGACCGGGTTTGCCTTTGCGCACATTGCCGGCAATGTCTGCCAGTTCGAAGAACTTGCGCCGCGCATGGCTCCAGCACAGGGCGCTGAGCACCGGCGCGGGGCTGCGGCCTGCACGATAGAGGTCGTTGTAGCCACCGTAGGCGTCAGCCTGCAGTGTGCCGCTCCATCCAGCGAGATGCCGGTTGGGATGGGTCTTCTCACGATCGGAAGAGAAGTAGAAAAGTGCCGCGGGAGGAGCGCCGCCCGCGAAGGGGCGGTCATCGCGGACGTAGGTCCAGAGCCGGGCCTGCCTCGTTGCTCCCCGAGCCAGAAGCGGCACGGTGGTGTCATCCCCATGCAACCTCTCGGCGGCGAGAACATGTGCCCGGATCAGATCATGGACCGGCTGCAGGGCGGTGGCGCAAGCGCCGACCTGATCGGCCAGCGTGGAGAGGCTGAGATCGACGCCTTCCCTGGCATAACGCTCGGCCTGGCGGTTCAGGGGCTGATGCTGGCCGAACTTCTCGAAGAGGATCGTCGCCAGCAGGTTCGGTCCCGCCCATCCGCGCGGTGTGGCATGGAAGGGCGCCGGTGGCTGGCTAATCTTCTCGCAATCCCGGCAGGTGAACTTCTCGCGCACCGTCTGGATTACCTTCCACTGGCGAGGGATCATCTCCAGCGTCTCGGTTATGTCTTCGCCCATCTTCAAGATTCGGGGCGAACCGCAGCAGGTGCAGGTCGAGGGAGCCTCGATAACCAGACGCTCGCGCGGTAAGTGTTCCGGAAATGGTTTGCGCACCGGACGACGACGTTCGAAGGCGGAAACATTCGTGTTCTTCGCCGCGGCGCGTTCTGCCGCTATCTCGTCTTCGGTTGCGTCGGCCTCGAGTTCTTCGAGCTGCAACTCCATCTGGTCGATCAGCCGGGCACGGCGTTCCGAACTCTGGCCATACTGCTCGCGTCGCAATTTGGCGATCTCGAGCTTGAGGTGCCTGATCATCGCCTCGGAGCTTGAGACGACGGCGCGGACCTGCGCAAGTTCGGTCTCGGCCAAGACGGCGCGAGCCTCCGATGCCGCAAGCGCTTCGCGTAATCTGGCAATCTCCGAAGCGGCTTCATCCATGGTGGAAAGGTTACCATGATAGCCGCCGAAAACCTAACAAAAACAGATAAATATGGACGATCAACCTGCCTTCGAAGGTCGCTGCGTCCAGCGCGGATTACGCCAGTCGATCCCTTCGAGAAGATAGCCCAATTGCGCTGACGAAACAGGAACGGCAGAGCCGATATGGCTGATTGGCCAGATGAACTTTCCGGCCTCCAGGCGCTTCATATAGAGCGACATGCCAACCCCGTCATGCCACAGGACCTTGATCAGATCGCCCTTGCGTCCCCGGAAACAAAAGAGTTCGCCGCCATGAGGATCGCGCCCGAGCCCTTCCTGCACCTTCAGCGCCAGGCTGTTCATGCCGCAACGCATGTCCGTCACGCCACCCGCGATCCAGACCTTCACCCCGGCCGGAAATGCGATCATGACGCGTCCAGAACCGGCAACAGACGGACCAGGATGTTCGGATCGAGCGAGGCCGGGATCGTCAGGCGGCGGCCATTCGGTAGACCGATCTCGATCCGCACGTCATCATCAGTCCGAGGCTGCGACACCACCTCACGAGGCTCGGCTTCCGGCGGCGAAATCGCCAGCGGCACGAAGCCATGGTAAGCCGCACGGCCAAGAACGCCGCTCCGGTACTCCCGACGCCAGATCGTAAGCAGCGAGCGCGATAACCCGTAGCGCCGAGCCGTCGCCGAACCCTGCCGATAGCCCTGCAAGCTCTCCTCGACGATGCGGATCTTCTCTTCATCCGTCCAGACCCGCCGACGGCCCAGGTCACCGGCAGCCAGAACCTCAATTTGTGAAACGACTGTAGCGCATGACATAAGGCATGCACTTAAAGCCAATCATCAAATCATGGCAGACGGCTTTCGGCGCAGGGGTACCCCTGATCGACCCGGATCTTCGGATAGCCGATCGTGGGGCAAACCTGTTCCAGCGTCCTGACCACATCTTCGGCCCGGTAGCTGAACCGCGGGTCGAGCGTGAGCGTCCGGTGAGCGGATTTTGCTGAACGAGCCAGTTAGGCGATGTTCTGGCATTAGAACCAGCATTAGTGCTGACACTAATATCAGATCTGAGAGGTTGGCATGGCTCGCATGGAGATCATTTCCGGCGTTGAGCGTAGGCGGCGGTGGTCGAAGGAAGCGAAGCTGGCGATATTGGCTGAAGCCGATCAACCGGGCGTTCGCATTGGTGATGTCGCTCGTCGCCATGACATTTATCCTGCGCAGATCCGTTTATGGCGGAAAACGCTTAGCCACTTGGATGTGTCAGCCTCGTTCCTGCCGGTCCACCTGGTCAACGAAATAAGCCTCGGGCAGATGCCGGCGGCCGGCGGGGGGCCAGTGCTTATCAAGATCCAGCTACGAAATGGTCGCAGTTTGAAAGTTCCGGCGGACATTGAACGCAAGACGCTGTCATCGTTGATCGCGTGTGTTGAGGCTGCATGATCGGGCCGACAGGAAATGTGCGGGTCTACTTGGCTTGCGGGGTGACCGATATGCGGCGCGGTATCGATGGTCTGTCTGCTATGGTCGAGGCGGTGATCAAGGAAGCGCCGGGTTCCGGAGCGATCTTCGGGTTCCGTGGAAAGCGCGCCGACCGGATCAAGCTTCTATGGTGGGATGGCCAAGGGTTCTGCCTATTCTACAAGATTCTCGAGCGCGGATACTTTCCTTGGCCGACGGCGAAAGATGGTGTTGCGCATCTGACGCAGGCTCAGTTGTCGATGCTTGTTGAAGGGATTGACTGGCGCCGACCAGCGTGGACTTCCGCCCCTGGCCGAACGGGTTAAAAGCTATATTTTACAGAGACATCCGAGGCAAAACGCTAGTGCTTTCGCTGCAAATCGGCTATGTTTTTGGGCATGAAAGCACCGCCGCTGGACAGTCAGGACGAGCTATTGGCATTGCGCGCGCTCGTCGCTGAACAGGCGGTGAAACTCAGCGCGCAAGAAGCCGAAGTCATCAAACGCGACTCGATCATCGGTCTTCTGCGCGCGCAGCTGGAACTGCTCCGACATCGGCAGCACGGCGCATCCTCAGAAAAGATCGATCGAAAGATTGAGCAATTCGAACTGATGCTCGAGGAGATCGAATCCTCTCGCGCCGAGGCTGATGCTCGTTCCGGAAAAGGCCTGCTGCCAGATCTGGATGATACCCCCGACAAGCCGAAACGCAGACCTCTGCCGGATGGCCTTCCAACTGAAGAGCGGGTGTACGCAGCGCCCTGCAGTTGCCCGACTTGTGGTGGCCTGTCCTTCCTGAAGGCGGCCGACAAGGTGGTCCAGGTGATGGAGCATGTGCCGGCTTCCGGCATATTGAGAAGCGCATGGTCTGTAAGGACTGCGATACAACGGTATCGGGTGAGATGCCGAGCTTGCCGATCGAGCGAGGCAAACCTGGACCAGGACTGCTCGCACACATCATGGTCGCCAAATTTGACGATCATATCCCACTCTACCGTTTGTCCGAGATGTACGACCGGCTGGGGGTAGACATCTCCCGCTCCGTCATGGCGGACTGGGTCGGTCGCGTGTCAGTCCTGCTGGCCCCGCTCATCCTGCTGATCAGAGCCCACATCGCGGCCGTCGATCGAATACACACGGACGATACCCCGGTCGATGTCCTCGACCCAGGACGAGGAAAGACGAAAACCGGCAGGGTCTGGGTCTATGTCTTCGATGGCAGCGGCTACAAGGATCCCACGCCCGGAGCGATCGCCTATTACTATAGCCCCGACCGAAAGGGCGTGCATCCGGCTGAACACCTCGCTCACTTCAGCGGCGTAATGCATGCGGATGGGTATGCTGGCTACAGCAAGCTTTACGGCAACCAGATCATCGAAGCTGCCTGCATGGCGCATGTGCGCCGTAAGTTCCATGATGTGATCAAGCTCAAGCCATCTCCGATCGCCGACGAGGCTCTGTCGCGCATCGGTGCACTCTACGATATCGAGGACCGTATCCGCGGCATGTCGGCTGACGAGAGGCGAACACTGCGCCAGCAACACGCCAGACCCATTCTGGCGGACCTCAAGGCCTGGATTGAAACGACGCTTTCGACGCTGCCGCAGAAACAGAAGCTAGCAGAAGCGATGCGATATGCTCTCTCGCGATGGGCAGCTTTGAGCGTCTACATTGACGATGGCCGTGTCGAAATCGATAACAACATAGCTGAGCGCGCTATGAGGCCACTCGGAATTGGAAGAAAAAATTGGCTCTTTGCTGGGTCAGACAAGGGCGGCGAGCGCATCGCCAATATCCTGACCATCATCGAGACAGCTAAGCTCCATGGCCGCAATCCAGAGGCCTATCTGACAGACGTCCTGACCAGGATCCAGAGCCATCCGAAGGATCGACTTGAGGAACTGCTCCCGTGGCAGTGGGCTCCGGCAAAAGACCGGTACGAGGCTGCGTGATGGCGCGCTCAAGGATCATCTATACCCTCAAAGAGGTCGCTGAGATGATCGGCGAGAACCTCGAGTTGATCGAAGAGGTGACCGCCAACTCGGATAATATCAGCGAGGGCGAATTGCTTTATGTCCGCGACGGCAGCGAATACGGCACGAAGGGCCTGACCGAGAACGGCGTGGACGAGCTCCAAAATCTCCTCGCCGACATAAGGACATGGGATGGTGGAATCCGCCAGTTTCTCGTCGATGAACAATGCGATCCGGATGTGGTCGAACGCGTTATGGCAGACGAGATGAAACGCGGCCTATAATATCGGCCTCTCAACCAAGCGAAAATGCCTTCGCCGGACGCTCACGGTCGAGCACTGGGACGTAACGTGAGAACGTGTCGACGACCGTCAAGACGCGGATCTTCTTGCCCATCGCCAACTGGACGCCTCGAAAAACCTCGCCATTGACGGCTCGGGATGATTCACTGCCCCGGTGATTTGCCGGGAGGGGATGGATGCGGGGACAGGCCGGGTTTTGGGACATTGACGAGCGGTATGCTCGACTGAGCGAGGCGGGCGATCCTCTGGAAAAGCTGAACGCGGTGGTGCCATGGGAGGTTTTCCGAAAGCCGTTGGCCAAGGCGCTGAAACGCTCCGACGGCGCCAAGGGCGGCAGGCCGCCCTACGATGCGGTGCTGATGTTCAAGATCATGGTGTTGCAGGCGCTTTACAGTCTGTCGGATGATCAGGCCGAATTCCAGATCCAGGATCGGCTCTCGTTCATGCGTTTTCTCGGGTTGGGGCTGGGCGATCGCGTGCCTGATGCCAAGACGATCTGGCTGTTCCGCGAGCATCTCACACAAGCCCGCGCGGTGGAGAACCTGTTCGCCCGTTTCGACAAGCACCTCACCAGGGCCGGCTATCTTGCCATGGGCGGTCAGATTGTCGACGCCACCATCGTGGCGGCGCCGAAGCAGCGAAACACCGATGCCGAGAAGGCCGACATCAAAGCGGGCAAGATACCGGACGAGTGGAAAGACAAGCCCGCGAAGCTGCGCCAGAAGGATCGCGATGCGCGTTGGACGGTGAAGTTCTCGAAGGCCAAGGCGGCCGAGGATGGAAAGCCGCAACCGCGCGACATCGCCATTCCCGCCTTCGGTTACAAGAACCATGCCTCGATCGATCGCCGGCACGGCCTCATCCGTGGCTGGAATGTCACCAGCGCGGCGGCCTATGACGGCGCCCAGCTCCGCAATGTGCTCGACAAGAACAACACCAGTTCGACGGTCTGGGCCGACACGGCTTATCGCTCGAAGAAGAACGAGGAGTGGCTGGAGAAGAACGGCTACGTTTCCGACATTCATCAGAAGAAGCCGAAAGGTCGGCCGATGAGCGAGGCGACGTCGCGGGCCAATGGTCGGAGATCGAAAACCCGCGCATTCGTCGAGCACGTCTTCGCCCAGCAGAAGTCCAGGATGGGCCTGTTCGTCCGCACCATCGGTATCGCCCGCGCCAGAACCAAGATCGGCATGGCCAATCTCGCCTACAATCTCACCCGCTTCGTCTGGCACGAGGGGCGAACTGCGTCCGCATGACCGCGTGAGCGGCGAAAACCGCCGTCGCAACGCCAAAATCGGCGCCCTGCGCCGGCCTAAAGACCAAAACCGAAGCAATCGCCGCGCATCAGGCCGCGCCAGACCTCATCTCCGTCCTACCAGCGCCGAAATCCGGGTAGTTCGAGGCGTCCAACTGGTCGTGGACGAAGTCCATCGCCCAGGTCTCGTTGGGCCGCGTGGCTTCGCAACGGTCTTCCCGCAGCTTCGCCTTGACCCGCCGCTTCGGCGTCTTGTTCCGGAGCTGAAGACCCAAATCCCTGTAAATAGGATAGGTTCGCTTCATGTTGATGTCCCAGCCTTCGCGCTTGAGCATCACGTGAATACGCCGGTAGCCGTAGCGAACCCGCGTTGCGCAGATGTCCTTGATCCGAGCCTCGATGCCGGCCTGGTCGCGGCGGCGGGACTTGTAGCGATAGGTCGAAGTGTCGAACTCCAGAACCCGGCAGGCCCGCCGGATCGACACGTTCCAATCAGCACACGTCTCCGCCACCAGCTCGCGTTTGCGACCAGGCCTTACAGTTTTCGGCGGATGACGTCCTGGAGCATCTCCTTGTCCAGCGACAGGTCGGCGACGAGTTTCCGTAGCTTGGCATTCTCGTCCTCGAGCCGCTTCAGCCGCTTCATCTCCGTCGGCAGCAGCCCGTCGTATTTCTTTTTCCAGTTGAAGTAGGTCGCTTGACTAATCCCGGCGCGGCGACAAATCTCCGCAACCGGAATCCCGTCTGCCCCCTGCTTCAGAATGAACGCCTTCTGCGCGTCCGAAAACCTCGATGCCTTCATCGTTCTCCGCTCCCCCAGCCAGGAAAGCTAGCGCGGAAAACTCCAATTATGAACGGTCCAATTCTGTGGGTTCAGAGCAACCGCCGTCGAAAGCCGCTACGGACAAGTCAATCGCTTGGCGCAAACGATCGAGTGGCTCTCCGAAAACGATCGGGTACATCGCCTGCGAAACCAGAGCGATGGCGCGCGACATCGGACTGGAGCCGAGGACAACGCCCGGTACGGAGCCCGCAGTCAAACGGCATGGCAGAGGCCTTCGTAGGCCATGAAGCGCGACTACATCCGCATCTCACCCTGCCGGACGCCAGAACCGTAATGGAAAACCTTCCTTTGTGGATCGAGCGTTACAACACTCTTCATCCCCACAAAGCACTCGGCTATCGTTCACCCTGCGAGTTCATCGCAGAGCAAACCCAACCGTGATCGTGTCCGATCATTCAGGGGCAACAACAGTCGCCTGCCAGAACCCGAAAACTAATATTGACGTCATTTTGGTTATGTGCAAGCTTTCTCTCTCAGTGGCGGGCTAGCCACTGTAACATCAGCGCCGAGTTCGACTTGCAGGTTTTCCTGCCAGTGCGATTATGTGGCGCGTGGCATTCTCAAAACTGAACATTATTTCATCGCCTGAGATGGCTGTTGTCGGCATTTGGCCGCAGCCTCGAAGGAGGTGAAAGATCAATAAGGGGAACGCAATGAGAACATCACTAAAAAAAGCTCTGGTATTGTTTGCGGCAACCGCACTTTCAATCGGAGGGGCCTTTGCTGAAGACGATCCAATTGTATTGGGTATACCAGGGGGATTAAGTGGTGCAAACAGTGTCACCGCCCCCGCAGTGTTGCAGGCAATGGAGCTTGCGATTTCAGAAATTAATGACGCCGGAGGAGTGTTGAACAGGAAGTTCGCCATGGAACTTGCCGACAGTGCCTCGAGTGCCGCGGGAGCCCAGAAAGCGTATGACTATCTCGTGTTTCAAAAGAAAGTTAATGTCATAATTTCATCGGAACCAAGTTCGGCCAGAAACGCAGGGCTACCGATCATCACTAGAGGAAAAATCCCCTATATCTATACTTCGTTCTATGAGGGTGGGTCTTGCAACAAATATCAACATATTGATGCTTGGGTACCACAGCAGATGGTGTCTCTCATGGTCGACGCCTTTATGAAAGATAAGGGTGCCAAAACATTCTTCCTGGTTGGAAACGACTACGCCTTTGGCCGTGGCCTCCTAGGCGACACTAACAAGTACATCACGGAGAAGGGCGGCACCGTCGTCGGAGAAGAATATAATCCGATCGACGCGAGCGATTGGACGTCGATTATCAGCAAAATCCGTGAGGCCAATCCAGACGCCATTATAACGTCGACAGCAGCCGGCGCGCCGAATGTCACGTTTACGAAGCAACTGCGATCAGCTGGTGTGACCGCATTGTACGGGAATTATGCACTCGATGAAGGTACTGCAAAAAGCTTGGGTGCTGATGCAGAAGGTATTTATCTCGGTGGCACATACTACACCAGCATCGATTCTGAGAGTAACGCGAAGTTTCTGAAAGCATTAAAGGACAAATTTGGGGCCGAGACAAAAACCGCGAGCGAACTCTCGGTCCCTCAATATGATGCCATTCATCTCTATGCCCTAGCTGTCGCAAAAGCCGGCACAACGGACACCGATGCTGTTGTAAAGGCTCTGAGCGAAGTCACTTTCGATGGTCCGAGAGGTCCAATACAAATGTCGAAGCAGCGCCATGCACCGCTGACAATGTATCTCGCTCAGGTGAATGCTCAGGGCGATACTAAAATTATTAAGACAGAGCCAAATGTAGATCCGGGCGAGCAATGTCCTGATCTTTAATTCGCATACCTTGACACTTCGTTGGACCAAGGAATTTTTCCGCCCGTACAAACGTGTTGACCGAAATGCCTTCCTAGAGCGGTTCTGACAATTCAGTGAAAACCAGGATCGCTCTAGGCTCAACGTCAAATTCTCCAAAATCTAGCAGATAGATAACCAACATCGTCGCGCATGAGAGTTCTCCACGCTTGCGCGTTGGTGAATTTGGAATGTAGCGGCGCCCTGCGGATAGCTAAAACGAAAGAAAACTATGAGAAAGCATGAAAATCTTCCTAAGTCTACTCTCCGTGTAGCCCTCGACTGGGAGGTCGACGCCATTGATCCGCCCACTTCATTTGGCGGGTGGACTACCGGCAGAGTGGTTCAGCAGGTGTTCGAAAGTCTTTTTGAGGACGATCTGGAGGATGAGGCGGCCAACCCGACACGACTCATTCCCGCGCTTGCCACTTCGGTTGAAATCTCCAATGACGGACTTCAATACTTATTTCGCTTGCGAGACGGAGTGCGATTTCACGATGGATGTCGGTTCGACGCGGAGGCGGTACGGTTCAATATAGAACGCATGTGGAATCCCCAGGCTCCTCAATATTCCCCTGTGGCAGCAGATTATAACAGGATTGGTCTTGAAGCATTAAAATCGGTGGAAGTCCTCGACCCACTGTCGGTCCTGATGACGCTGGAGGAACCTTTTCCAGAGTTTCTTCGATACATGACGCAAGAGGATGCACCCGGTGCGCATGTCTATCTCAGCCCACAAGCACTGAAAATTCATGGAAACGCGGGTATCGCGGATCGTGCGCCAGGTACTGGCCCGTTTCGGTTTGATTGTCGCTTTTCAACGCGTTTCGGCAGTGGAGTCCGGCTGATTGGCAACAACGACTATTGGGGGGGAGTCCCTAGGCTAGATGGGATCGAATTTAAACCCTACCCGAAATCGGAAGATCGGTATGAAGCGTTGCTCAACGGAGAAGCCGATTTGGCTTATGGTCTTGAGGGAACCGATCTTGATGAGTTGAAGCGACGTGGCTTTGTTGTTGTCGACGGCCAAGTACCTCATGTTTGGTACTTTATTTTTAATATGCGAGATCCCGTTCTTTGTGACGTTCGCGTCCGTCATGCAATCGCGCATGCGCTCGACCGCGATGCGCTTTGCAACGACATTTTCAAGGGACATACAGTTGCCGCATCCGGCATGTTGCCTCCGGCCTCGCCAGCCTTTGATGGAACGTACTGTTTTCCTTATGAATATGATCCGGAACGTGCACGGCAACTTTTGAAGGAAGCAGGTGTAGCTTCCAATTGGCGTTTGCACATCATGTCGGCAAAGGCCGGCGGGGGGGATACTGTTCGGATCTGCGACTATCTTGCTACGAGTCTGGAAGCGGTTGGGTATGGCGCGGAAATCGTGTGGACAGAGGATTGGATTTCTTATTGCCACCAATGGCGATCTGGTTTGCCGGATGGCGTCGGTGTTTCGCATATGAGTTGGGGTATGTCTTGCGATGTTTGGCTGGACCAGGTGCTGCATTCACGAAATAGCTCGCCGCATGGGTTCAACGCAGGATATTATTCTAATCCAACAGTTGACAACTTGTTGGACAAAGCACGGCGATCACAGGATGACCTTCAGCGACTCCAGCTCTATCGGCGAGCCAATAAACAAATTATGGACGATTTACCGGTGCTACCAGTACTAAATTTGCGGCGTGGCAACGTTTGTTATCACCCGCGAGTCAAAGGGTTTTGCAATCCAAGTCAAGATTGGAATTCGTTCAAAAATGTATGGATAGATTCGAATATTTGATCCGACGGACATCGTTGCCACATATTATTAATGCGCCGCTTCAGGCCGCAGATTGTTGAGGTGAGCGGCTATGTTCCATCACGCAACGGAATGGTCGGGTATTGAGACGTTAGTCTCGAAAGGGTGACCTGCCACTGAACTGTCATCCAGCGGCGATTAGAGCCTCGACCGTTTCTGTTACGCCGTTTGGCGTGGGTTGAGCAATCGGCGCAGTGTTGGAGCCGGTTGCGGCGATAACCTCGGCGAAGGCCGCCGGGGTCTGGTAGCCGAGCGAGGAATGGGGTCTCGCGGTGTTGAAATCCTCCCTCCACTCGGCGATGGCGCTTCGGGCGTGGTCGAGGCCGAAAAACAGGCTTTCGTTCAAAAGCTCGTCGCGCATCCGGCCGTTGAAGGATTCGACGTAGCCGTTTTGCATCGGCTTGCCCGGCGCGATGTAGTGCCACTCGACGCGATGATCCTTCGACCAGGCGAGGATTGCGTTCGATGTGAACTCCGTGCCGTGGTCGGAGACGATCATGTCCGGCTTGCCGCGCTCGGCGATCAGGTCCGTCAGTTCGCGAGCGACACGGCGGCCGGAGATCGAAGTGTCCGGGATCGCGGCCAGACACTCCCGGGTCACGTCATCGACGATGTTCAGCACACGAAAGCGCCGCCCGCAGGCGAACTGGTCGTGCACGAAATCCAGCGACCAGCGTGCATTTGGCCGAGCCTGGACCAGGATCGGCGCTCGGGTGCCCTCGGCTCGCCGACGTGTCCGACGCTTGCGCACGGTCAGCCCTTCCTCACGGTAGAGCCGATAGATGCGATTGATCCCCGACGGCTCGCCTTCGCGCCTAAGCAGGATGAACAGCCGCCGATAGCCGAAGCGTCGGCGCTCGTTGGCAAGATCGCGCAACCTGGTGCGCAATCCCATCTCGGCCGGGCGCCTTGACTGGTAGCGGATCATCTTGCGATCGGCACCGACGAAGGAACAGGCCCGACGCTCCGACAGGCCCATGACGGCCTGCAGATGCGCGACGGCTTCGCGCTTGGCGGCGGGCCCTACCATTTTTTTGACAGAAGCTCGCGCAGCGCCGAGGCTTCCAGCATCTGATCGGCGAGCAGCTTCTTCAGCTTCGCATTCTCGTCTTCCAGGGCCTTCAGGCGTTTGGCGTCGGACACGTCCATCCCGCCATACTTCGCCTTCCAGTTATACAGCGTCGCCTCGGAAACCCCGTGCTTGCGAGCCAGATCGCCAGCCTTCGCGCCCGCCTCATGCTCGCGCAGAACCGCAATGATCTGCTCTTCCGTAAATCGCTTTCGCTTCATCAGTCCGTCCTTCGATCATGGGCCGGACTCTAATCTCAGATGGAGGAAAAACTCAGTGGCAGGTCAAAGACGCTGGAGGACGAGAACACGAAGCTGAAGCGGTTGCTGGCGGACGCGATGCTCGACAATGCTGCTTTGAAGGACCTTTTGGGAAAGAAGTGGTGACGCCCGCAGCCCAGCGGAACGCTGTCGCTCACCTGATGAACCAACATCGGATGAGCGAACGGCGGGCGTGTTGTCAGGCGAAATGAGAAATTGCCCCCCGGACGAAAGGAAGAACTGACCCCCTCTCTTTTGAGAGGACGGATAGATGACGACAGAGCTTTCGGCGACACCTGCATTCTCGGGGACAATGCAGGGAGAGGCGATGCTTCAAGCGGAAGAAGTTGTGGCGATGCTGCGCCTTCATGAACGAGGCTGGGGAGCGAAGCGGATTGCACAGGAGTTTGGCTGCGCGCGAAACACGGTTCGGCGATATCTTCGCGAAGGCGGTGTGATTGCCTATCGGCAACCTCGTCGTCGAACAGCCTTCGACGGATTGGATGATTGGCTTCGCGAGCGGTTTTTCCGCCATGGCGGCAATGCCGACGTTATCCGCCAGGAACTGGCGAGCGAACATGGGATCGTGATCGGTCTCCGCTCGGTGGAGTTACGAGTGCAGCGCTGGCGGCGGGAATTGAAGGCGCAGAAGCGCGCGACGATCCGCTTCGAGACAGCGCCGGGCCATCAGATGCAGATCGATTTTGGTGACACTCGCGTTTGGATCGGGGGTGAGCGGGTTCGAGTGCACCTGTTCGTGGGAACACTGGGCTATTCGCGGCGGATGCATATCCGGCCTTCGCTGCGTGAGCGTCAGGCGGACTGGTTTGAGGGGATGGAAGGCTCCTTCCTGCGTTTCGGCGGGGTTCCGGCGGAAGTTCTTCTGGATAATGCCAAAGCCCTGGTTGAGCATCATGACGCGGTGACGCGCGAGGTGAAGTTCAATGCCCGCCTGCATGCCTTTGCCCGATACTGGGGCTTCACGCCGCGAGCCTGTGCGCCATATCGGGCGCGGACGAAAGGCAAAGATGAGCGCGGGGTTGGCTACGTCAAGAAGAACGCGATCGCCGGCCGCCGGTTCGAGAACTGGGCTGCGTTCGAGGCCCATCTGGACCGGTGGATACGCGAGGTCGCCGACCAGCGGGAGCACGGCACGACCGGCATTGCGCCATCAGAGCGGTTTGCTGCTGAAGCTGGTGCGCTGCGCCCCTTGGCTGGCCGTGCGCCGTTCGGGCAATTGCGGGATCTGGTGCGCAAGGTCCAGGCCGACTGTGCGATCGACCTCGACACGAACAGCTACTCGGTGCCTTGGCGTCTGATCGGCGAGACCGTTCAGGTTGTCGTGCTGGCGGGCCGTGTGATCATCCGGCATGCGGGCCAGGTCGTTGCCGATCATGCTCTGTGCCGGGGAAGGCGACAACGCATCGTGGACCGGGCGCATTTTGTCGGTGTCGCCGGTGCCGATGGTGTGGTGCGGGCCGCCGCGCCCATCGACATTCTCCCTCCCACCCTGTTGCGTCCGCTTGCAGAATACGAGGCGGTTGTCGGAGGGGGCTGGTGATGACGACTGTGGATCACGACCTCCTGATCGCAACGCTCGACCGGCTGAAGCTGACAGCGATCCGCGACCAACTTGACACGCTGCTGGACGAGGCGGCGCGCTCGAAGATGACCTTGCGCGAGGCGCTGGCCTTCTTGGTGTCGCGCGAGATCGCTCGCCGCGACGAGCGGCGCATCTCCATGTCGAGCAAGCTGGCGCAGTTCCCGTTCGTACGCGAACTGGACAGCTTCGACTTCGATGCTCAGCCATCGCTGGATCAGGGTCAGATCAGGGAACTGGCTACCTGTCGCTGGATCGCGCACGGCGACACAGTCCTGTTCCTCGGACCTCCAGGCACGGGCAAGACCCATCTGGCTGTCAGTCTCGGCCGCGAGGCGATCCGCCAGAATTACAACGTGCAGTTCGTCACGGCCGCCACGCTGGTCGCAATGCTGGCCAAGGCACACAGCGACGGCACGCTCGACAAACAGTTGACGATCCTGTCGCGACCGAAGCTGCTGATCATCGACGAACTGGGCTATCTGCCCTTCGAGGCCAATGCCGCCCATCTGTTCTTCCAACTGGTGTCGCGGCGCTACGAGAAGGGCTCGATTCTGATCACCTCCAACCGTTCGGTGGGAGAATGGGGCAATGTCTTCGGTGATCCTGTGGTCGCCACCGCCATTCTGGACCGCCTGCTGCACCATTCGACGGTGATCACCATCCGGGGCGACAGCTATCGCCTGCGCGAAAAACGCCGGTCCGGCCTTCTGCAGAAAACCGGATCGGCGCCAGAGACCAACGAAACCACGAACCAATGAAAGGGGGGTTAGTTCTTCAATTCGAGAAAGGGGTCAGTTCCTGGATTCGCTTGACACGTGTAAAGCCATCGGCGTTTGCCGGATGACGGTTCGTTACGAAAGCAGCCGTATCGACGACCATGACCTTCGGGAGCGAATGAAGGCATTGGCACATGAGCGCCGCCGCTTCGGTTATCGACGCCTTCATGTGCTGCTCAGGCGCGAGGGCCACCTTGTGAACCACAAGCGGCTCTTCCGGCTCTATCGGGAGGAGAAGCTGACGGTGCGCAAGCGCGGCGGCCGCAAGCGAGCGATCGGCACACGCGCACCGATGCTGATCCCGATGGCAGCCAATGATCGCTGGTCGCTGGACTTCGTGTCGGATCAACTCACCGATGGGCGCAGGTTCCGGGTTCTTACGGTCGTCGACGATTGCACCAGAGAATGCCTGGGGCTCATCGCCGATACATCGCTTTCCGGCTTGCGGGTTGCCCGTGAGCTTGACCGGATCATCGAGGAACGCGGCAAACCCAGGATGATCGTCAGTGACAACGTCCTAAGAGCGGAAGGAAATGGAGCAGACGGTCAAAGTCTCTCTGTTCGCCAGCATGCTCTCGCTGCGTGACGCTGGTCAAGTCGGATGGTCGAACCAGGCGGCTTCCACCGGCAAGGGAAAAGGTCTCGTCCATAGCAAACACAGGGTACGCGTGATGGCGGCCCTCACCGTCCTCAACACGAGCTTCTGATCCAGGTGGAAGACCCGAACATTATCTACAGGGTCATCGAACCGATGCCCTCACGGCCCTAGCTGACAGAGGTTCTTCCACCTGGCACCCGCCCCTCGACGAAGGGCCGGTAATCGGAACCGCTTTTGACGACGGCGTGCACGACGCGCGCCATCTTGGCGGTAATAGCGGTCATCGCCTTGCGGCGCAGATTGGGATTGTCGCGATCTCGTGCGATGTAGCGTTCGAACTTGTGCCGGAAGCCGTTCTCACGCTGGCGGATGGCAACCTGCCCGGCGATCCATAGGGTGCGGCGCAGCCTGGCATTGCCAAACTTCGAAAGCCGGGTCTGGCCGCGATATTGGCCGGACTGCTGGGTCGACAGATCCAGTCCGCAGAACTTGAGAAACTGGCGATGGTGGTGGAAGCGGCGAAGATCTCCGGCTTCGGCGATGATCGTCAGTGCATTGATCGGCCCGATGCCGGGGATTTGCCGCAGGAGCTGATAATCCTGGCTGTGCCGCAGCAGTTCGTCGGCCTGGGCTTCGATCGCATTGCGTTGCCGGATCAGGCTACGTGCTTCGGCAATGACCATCCGGAACATGCGAATGGCAGGAGCGTCAAGCGGCAACGGCAGTCCAATCGATGTACGCGCCGTCTGGTAAATATCCATGAGAATCTGCGTCTTGCTGACCTTGCGGCCGACGACATCCCAGGCTGCTTTGACGAACTCCTCCTTCGTCAGCGCCGTGATGCTTGCCGGCGTCGGAAAGGCATCGAGGAAGGCGAAGAACCAATCGCTGCGGCTGTTTCCCCGGAAGCGCTCGATCTCGGGAAAATACAGCGGCAGGTAATGCGTCAGGATGCGGTGCTGGATCTCGGTCTTGGCCCTGGCGATCGCCTCATGCGTCTTCGACAGTTCCTGCACGTCGTTGATGCCGACGCGCAGCGGATCGTGGTAGACCTGCGTCGCTCGGATCCTCAGCATGTGCAGGATCACCTGCGCATCCTTGGGATCGTTCTTGTCCCAGCTGTTGTGCAAGGCCTCCCGGGTCCGGGCGAGCGCCAGTGACGACACCAGCCGCACCTCGAAACCGGCCTCAGCCAGACGCCAGGCAATGGGCCGGTGATAGTTCCCCGTCGCCTCAAAGGCGCAGACCACTACGGATCGGCCATACGCCAGCAGAACATCGATCAGCCGGTCGTGCTCAGCACGGCTGTTGAGGACCGAAAGCCGACGGCGGCGCTTTTGCCCTGATGCTTCGATCAGAACCTCATTGCGCACCTTGGCAATGTCGATCGCTACCAGCACGGCATCGGCGGGTGTAGAATCTGCAACGGTCATGGTCGGTCTCTCCGGAATGGGTTGTGAACACTCACATTCTAGAGAAACCTTGACTGACCATGGCCACCTCGACCGGTGCGCGCCTGCAGCGAAAAGCTGCGCGCACCGTCGTCTCGGCGGCTCCCTCTCTTCCTTCCGTAGGTGCTATGGCAGCGAATTCACCAGCAACGCGATCCTGCAATGGACGGATCGGACCAAGGTGGATTGGCACTACATCGCACCCGGAAAACCCATCCAGAACGCTTTCATCGAAAGCTTCAATGGACGGCTGCGAGACGAATTCTTGAATGAAACCCTCTTCTCGTCACTGACCCATGCTCGCTCAGCGCTTTCAACCTGGCGCAGCGATTACAACGATCATCGACCACATTCTGGCCTCGGCTGGCTGACACCTGCCGAGTTCGCTCAGACTATCAACCCGCGACGGGTTGCGGTGCTGCGCAGCCGAAATGGCGAAGGGATGGACCAATCTACAAATCGCAGCCACGATGGGTATCTAGGAAATCACCGTCAGTTTAGGAGCCTCTACAACAAAATCGGCGTCCATAATCCGGCGGCCGCAGATGCTCTATCTCTGCCGGCATGGAACGCTATTTTTTTCAATTCTTCTGGATAAGGTCAGCGCTTGGGCGATCTCGATTCTTAACTGGAAGGCAGGTTAAACGAAAGATCGCGCTAGGAAAGCAGAATACACCTCCACCAATCCCGCGCCGGCATGCGAATGAGGGGCTGTCGCACTGTATTCATTGACGAGACTCCGCTGTGAGCGTTTTCAATGATTTAGTCGTGTACTTAAATTGAGAATTTGTATTTAAAATGAGATTCGCCCTTGGCTCACTGCACTTATTGTGAGATTTTGCCCGCCTAACGTTTGGCGTGAGTTCTTTGCAGGCTGCATGAGCGACGATACCGAGAGTTACGAGGAAATGGCGCGCTGGAATGAGGCGTGTCGGCGCGAAGAGGCTATCCGCGGCCTCTTGGAGCGCTATCCAAAAAGCCTGAACGGTCAGGCCGTAGCGGATCTGGCCTGGGAACTGGATCTCAGCCGGGCCACTCTCTACAGGATGATCAAGCTGTTTCGAGCAGGTGGCACTGTAAGTTCACTGATGGACCGAAAGCGCGGGCGGCGCCAAGGACATCGTGCGCTCGACAAAGATCGAGAAGCCGTTGTGCGTCGAACGATCGAAGGCTTTTATCTCAAACCGGAACGCCCATCCTTCGCCCGGTTGGTTCGCGAGGTCCAGATCGACTGCACCACGGCCGGTCTTGCTCCCCCAAATTGGCGCACCATCAAATCCCGCGTGGAAGAGATCGATCTGCAGGTGAGGGGGCGTAAGCGCGGCGAGAGCGAGGTCGTCAAAGCAACAACCGCTACGCCGGGAAGTTTTTCGGCGTCGCGGCCGCTTGAGCTCGTTCAAATCGACCATACCAAGGTCGACGTATTCGTGGTCGACGAAGACACGCGTCAGCCGCTCGGACGTCCGTGGCTAACACTGGCATTGGACATCTTTTCTCGGATGGTTGTGGGCTTCTATCTGACGATGGGGGCGCCCTCGCGATTGTCGACAAGCTTATGCATACTGCACTCGGTCTTCGACAAGACCGCGTGGTTGCAGGAGAGGGAGATCCATGAAGCTTGGCCAGTGGCCGGGCTTCCTGGCACGATCCATGTCGACAACGGCTCTGACTTCCGGAGTCGTGCATTCGAACGCGCTTGCCGGGACAATGGCATAAAGCTCGATTGGCGGCCGCCGGGAACTCCCCATTTCGGCGGCCACGTCGAACGGTTGATCGGTACGCAGATGGGCGCGGTTCACCTGCTGCCGGGATCGACCTCCAGCAGCATCGAGGAAAGGCGCGAGTATGATGCCAAATGCCATGCCGCACTGACACTGCGTGAGCTGGAGCGCTACATCGCACTCGAGATCGTCGGGCAGTACCATCATGCTATCCATGGCGCACTGCGTCGGCCGCCGATTGCGGTCTGGCGGCAGCATGAGAATGAGTTGGTGTTGCGTCTGCCGAAAGACCGTATGCAGTTCTGGATCTCGTTCCTGCCGGAGACAGAGAGAACGTTGCGACCGACCGGCATCCATCTCTTCCATATCCGCTACTGGTCGCCCGCTCTGTCCGCCGACCTTGGACGGACCAAAGCCCGCCTGATTGTGAAATACGACCCCCGCGATCTGTCGCGCGTTTTTGTCAGGCGTCCCTCAGGCAACTTTGTGGAGGCGCGCTATGCCGATGTGACGCTTGCGCCGATTACATTGTGGGAGGCTCAGGCTGCACGGCGCAAACTCAACGCTGAGGGCAAGCGCGAAATCGACATGCATGTCCTTGTTCGTACAGCGCTTGCCCAGCGAGAACTGATCCAGGAGGCGAAACTCAAGACACAGGGGCGGCAGCGGCTTCCGAAACCGAATGTGGATGACGATGAACTGGGCTCGCTTCGCGGCGTGGATTCAAGCAAACCTGTTGCCTCCGTCGAAGATCTGGATTGAGCCGTTGACCCTGGATAACATCCATCTGACGCAAGCGGCCAAAGACTTCCTCGGCGAGCCCGACATTCTACGCGTTCGCGCAATCAAGGCTCGCCGCTGGATATTCTATCCGCGCGCCAAGCAGGCGCTCGATCGCCTCAATTTGCTTCTCGATCACCCTCGCGGCACGCGCATGCCCTCGATCGCGATCTACGGCGACAGCGGCATGGGCAAGACGATGATCATGGAGAAATTCTGCGACAATAATCCGGCATCTTTTGATCCGACGACCGGCGTACAGACTATGCCGGTTCTGGCTATCGAAATGAGCGGCAAGCCGGGCGAGCGGCGTTTATATGCCGAAATTCTGGCTGCCCTTGGCGCACCACAGGCACCCCGCGCCGACATTGTACAGATGGAGCAGGCGGCGTTGCGACTTCTGAAAACGGTCGGCGTCCAGGTTCTGGTCATCGACGAAATACACAACATTCTCGCCGGCTCATACCGAGAACAGCGGGTCGTGCTGAACACGCTGCGGTTTCTGAGCAATCGGCTTCAGATCTCACTGGTGTGCTTCGGCGTTACCGAAGCCCGCGAGGCGATAAGCGGCGACGTTCAGCTTGCCCGCCGGTTCAGCGAGTTGACCTTGAACCGATGGGCGGCCAACGAACAGTTCGAAGCGCTGGTTTCGTCCATATTGAGGAATATGCCGCTCCGCCGACCGACAGTGCTGACGCCGAAATCTCTGCGCCGAATTCTGCAGATCAGCGGCGGCATCACTGCAAATATTTTCCAGGCGATTACGAGCCTAGCGGCCGATTCGATTGAGAGCGGCATCGAGCACATCACCGATGAAGCGGTGGAAAGCTGGTCGCCGCCAGTCGGCGCCGAAACAGCGTATGCATGAACCGAGAACTCGGCAGCACGAGCGCGCTTCCGGTCATTCTCAAACCTGTGCCGGATGAGCTCCTGTCGTCATGGATTGCGCGCCATGCCGGTTTCTATGGCGTCTCCCCGCTCACAATGCTTCGTCATGCCATTCCGGAAGCAAAATCTTTGCGGCTGACCGATACAAAGCTGGGGCCAACCGACGCCGGCCACATTGCGAGGCTGTTTCGAACCCACTCGTCTGCAATTTTGGCAATGACCACATCAGGCTTCCCAAGTTCAGCAGCACGGCTCGTCGCGCCATGCGCTATTCAAAGTTGCTTCGCCTGTGCCGAACAAAACAGAGGGCAGGGCGCAACAACTGCGGTGCAGCGAAGCTGGACCGAGGGTTGGCGGATAACCTGCCCTGTCTGCGGACAACGGCAACAAGACAAAAGAGACGCAGCCTCGGCGCTGACAAGCTCGTCACTGTCATTCGAGGGTCTCTGGGAAGATGCCCTTCACGGTGAACGGCTCATCGATCAGGCGCTGAGGGGATCAGCTGCCGGTTGGGCATCGCCGATCGATATCGTCCGATTGCTGCTCGTGCGGCGATGTCCGAAGCCCTTTCGCCATGAGGTATCGATAGATCACTCCACCGTCCTTGGCGCCGTCGTCCAAGGTTTCGATGAGCGTGTGGCCGAGCAGGGCCTCCCACGACCAACTATTGCAAGACCCATCTTGCCGATCGGCCTCCGCATAGCACTGCTCGCGGGTATCTCAATCGTCTATCAAGAAGGTCCGAAACTGGTTGCCGAACTCCAGCACCAAACGCTGGGCGCCCACTATACGCGGTTCGCTTCGATAGGCGCTGGTATGTCGGTTACGAGAAGCTCCCCACTGCAGTTGAATTGAGACTCAGTGGCATCGAATCTCACCATTAGGTGCAGCGATCGCAAGAAGCCGGCACAATCTCACATTTAAGCGCAGCGCGACAGCCGGCCTGTTGCGTGTCTCCTCGAGCAGAACGACGTGGAAACCGAAAGCGGTCACTACCGGCGTTTGCGTGAACTGACCGGGCTGAAGTTGCGCGGCGGCCGCCTCGACCTCGGGCATGACCTGTCCTTCTGCGATGAAGCCGAGATCGCCGCCTTTGACCTTGGAGACCTCGTCGACCGAGCGTTCTTGGGCGAGCTCGGCAAATGGCCGGCCCGACCTCAGCGCCTCGATCACCTCCAGCGCCTCGCCTTCGCTGCGAAGCAGGATGTGCCGCAGGCGGCGTTCCGGCACCGGCGGGATTTTCCCCACCTGTTCGTCATAGGCCGACTTCACAGCTTCATCCGTCACGGCCGCGGCGACACGCTGTTCCAGGAAAAGCGAGCGCAGCGTCTGCGCCTCGAAGAAGGCCAGCTGTCGCTTGTAGGCGTCCTGGTCCGCGACATTGGCCTTGCGCGCCGCCTCCGCAACGATCCTGAGCTCGATCAGCGCGTCCACGAGCACGGAGCGCTTGGCATCTTCAGGCATCTGGCCAAGCTGAGGAGCATACATCTCCTCGGCGATGGCGAGGTCCTCGACTGTTATGTCCTGACCGTTGACGCGGCCGACGACGTTCGCGTCCTGCGCTCGGACAACCGGTGCGAGCGATATGGAAGCGGAGAGGATTGCCGCACCGATTGCGAGGCGCGCCTTCCATCCGGCGATCATGATTTTTCCTGTCATGCGACGCTCCTATTGTTTCCCGGCCGCGGCGTTCAGCGAATCGATGATCGCGCTGAAGCGCTCGAGGCTGAGCGCACCCTTCTGCATCTCGCCGTTGATGAAAAAGGTCGGCGTCGAATCGACTCCGAAGGATTTACCCGCTTCCGCCACCGCGTTGACCTGTTCGAGGAGGGTCTGGTCCTGCAGGCACTTTTCGAAATCGGCGGTGCTCATGCCCGTCATGCCCATGACAGACTTCAGCGCTGCCGTTCCGTCGGCCACGCGCGCCCAGTTGTCCTGAGTCCGGTAGAGCAGGTCGATCGTCGGATACCATTTGTCGTCGCCGGCGCAGCGCGCCAGCATGAAACCGCCCGACGAGCGCGGGTCGAAGGGGAACTCCCGCATGATGAACCGGACCTGGCCGGTATCGACATACTTCTTCTTGAGTTCCGGCCACACAGTCACATGGAAAGTCCGGCAATGCGGGCAGGTCAGAGACGCGTACTCGATGATGGTGACGGGCGCATCGGCAAGCCCAAAGCTCTTTTCGGGCAGCGGTCCCGGCGCCAGAAGCGCTTCCGGCGTGGGCTGCGCTGCAAGCAGCACAGGATAGGCGGCGACCATGCCGAAGGCGGCGGTGCCGAGAATGAGGTTGCGACGCTTCATGTCGGGTCCTTTCGAAAGAACTGATGGTGCAACCTCCAGCTACTGGAGGTGCAAGATGCGTTCAGGCAATCGCTCGTGTGCCGCCGCGGACGATGATCGGGGTCGGCGTGGCGACACGGTCGTAGAGGTCGATGATGTCCTGGTTCATCAGCCGGACGCAGCCGCTGGAGACCGCGTTGCCGATGGTCCAGTATTCCGGCGTGCCGTGCAGCCGGTAGAGCGTGTCTTCACCGTTCTGGAAAATGTAGAGCGCTCGCGCTCCGAGCGGATTGTCGAGCCCGGGCGGCTGGCCGCCATTGTCGGCGCTCCACTTTTCAAGTTCGGGCTGGCGCGCGATCATTTCGGCCGGGGGCGTCCACTTCGGCCATCGCTGCTTCCACTGGATCACGCCTTCGCCTGACCAGGTGAAACCCTGCCGGCCGAGACCCACCCCGTATCGCATCGCCTTGCCGCCGGGCCTGACGAGGTAGAGGTAGTAGGATCGCGTATCGACGACCACTGTGCCGGGACGTTCGCCGGTCGGATCGTCGACGAGCTGCCTGTAGAAGCGCCTGTCGACCTTGGTCAGGTCGACCGCCGGGATCGGAAAGTCCTCCTCCGGCATCGCCCGGTACATGGATGCGTATGAAGGGTCGGTGGCGGGCTTGTCAGGCTCGGGGTCCGTGGACTGGTTGCTGGTGGTCGAGCATCCGGGCAGGATCAGCCCGCCGGCGGCTGCCGCACCGACGCTCAGGAATTGTCTGCGGGAAAAAGGTGTTGGGACGTCTCTGAATGTCACTGTTACGCTCACAAATAGGTCGTCGGGAATCCAGCGCTTGCGGGACTAGCGATGCCGGGGAAAAGAAACGACCATCGGAGCGCATCATGCGGCGGGGCATTCCCGGCCCCATGGCGCAACCGATCGTTCTTGATGCGAGACGCTATCGGGGAGGGGGGACGACCTGGGAGACAAGTCCGGAAAGAATGGGGCGCGCGTACCTTTCCGGGGGCGAACGGTGCGCCTCACGGAGTACCGGAGCGTGCCAGGCGGCAAGCCAGCTGCAGCTGTCATGGCATTTCGTCGCCGCGTCGGGAGACATAGGCGCGGTCTCGTCCTCAGCGGTGCCTATCGCATCATCCGGCAGAACGGTCACGATCGTAGACGGTTCGTCGATGGCGGCGGCGGACGGCAGCGCGGCATGCAGGCTGACGAAACAGAACAGGAGAAGAGCGAGCAGCGTTCGGGCCATCGCGTCACTCGTCCGGGGAGTGTGGATCGGCCAAGGCCGCGTCGGGACGGCTGATAGGCACGGATGTCAGCGACGTCCGCTTGGCCAGCGCGGACTCTCCGCTGCGCTCGAGCAGCTTACGGAAGCTCGGATGCATGCCGCCATCGGCGTAGGCATGAGCCGAAAATGCGCTGCCGGTCGAAAGGAGATTGTCCGTCGCGAGGCGGTCGGACTGCTGCCGGGCGGCGACAAGAGGATCGTCCGCGTTCAGCGCTGGCGGACATGCCGCCAAGGCACTTTGCGGCTCACCGCCATCAAACTCCCTGTCGAAGACGTAGCGTCCCTCGCAATAGGAGACCTTCGGCTGCCGGCGCGTGACCTCGAAAATGTCGTAGCCCTGCTTGAGGTCCGACCAGAAGGCGAAGTTCGGGTCGTTTCGGTTCTTCGCCATGTTCTGCGGCGTCATCCGGAACGGAAATGCCTGGACCTGGAAAGAACCCTGGCCGCCTTTCAGGGCCTCGCGAGCGACCGCGTAGATCTCGCCGACACCCTCATCGGTCAGCGCATAGCAGCCCGAGGACGAGCAGGCCCCATGCACCATAAGCGCCTCGCCGGAATATCCCAAAGCCGCTTCGAGCTTATTCGGATAGCCGAGGTTGAAGGACAGGTAGTATTGGGACTTGGGATTCAGCATGCCGGCGGAAACATGGTAGAAACCCTCTGGCGCCTGCCGGTCGCCGTTTTCTTTCTTGGGCCCAAGCTTTCCTGACCACCGGCACATCGGATAGGTCTTGAGCAGCGCGAACCTGCCGCCGCGGTCGCGCTTCCAGATCTCCAGTTCGCTTTCCTGCTTGAATATCCTGACGAGGATGGGCGCGGAGGGCGACATCGACTTGCGCGACATCTCCGCCACGAGCTTGGCGGGAATATGCTGCGTCGCCTTGCCGTCGACATCCAGAACAGTGGACACGCAGGCGCTCAGTAAGAGCGCGAGCGCTGCAATCCCTCCCATTCTGGCGGCCGTCAACATCATCGCAAACCATGTCTTGCGGCACGCACCACTATCTCGACGGCCGTTCGTATTGTCCGCCTATCATAGTTAAGATGATGTTTCCGCCCACAAATGCGCGAGCGGCAAAGGACCGCAGCGGCACCGAAGTTCATCCAGGCCCAGGAAATGGCGGTTGCGCAATCGAGCAGAAACGCCAGAGATTAAACAGGCCACATAGGGAAGGCGTTCGCAATGCATCCGGGAAGATCTATACTGTCGATCGTCGCCGCGCTGCTCTTTTCCTTCGTCGTGCCGCTCTTCGGGTACATCTATCTCGGACCGCTTTATCCGGCACTGTTCCTGATCGGATATCTCGGCGGATTTTTCCTCTGGCTGTTTGTGCCGGCGCGTGCGCCATGGGTGTCGATCAGGATGCCGTATTGGCTGACGTTGCTCGCGTTTCTCTTCCTGCACAAGCTCGAGGAAAATCGCATGGCGTTCTTCGAGGTAGTCTCCGATCGGATCACGCGAACGCCGATCCCGGACGTGTCGGTGGGGCTTGTCCTGGCTCTGCTGGTCATTCCGGTCGGCACGTGGCTTGCCGTTCCCGTGCTCATGTCGCGCGACCAGGAGTTTGGCCGCTATCTCGCCTGGACGTTCTTCGCATCGATGGGGATCACCGAACTCGCCCATTTTGCCCTGCCGCTGCTGACCGATGATGCCTACGGCTACTTCCCCGGTATGGCGAGCGTCGTCGTGCTTGCGCCGCTTGCGTGGTGGGGTATCTGGCGCCTGGCCCGCCCCGCCGCGTGACGCTCGATCCGTCTCGGTCGATTGAAGGTGCGAAACCACGCTTGGACCGAGCCGCGTCCGACCGTCGTCGAGTCCCACGGCGCAACGAAAGGCCGCATGGCCACGCCTGCGAGCCGTCGGTAGGCTCCTTCAAAGAAGACAAGATGCGACGGAGTGCCCCAGGTTTGGATCACATCAGCACCGAGGAAAGCCGCGCGCTTGGCCGTCGTAGAGCGAGAATGAACTGGGTGGTCTTTTCCCTGCTGGCTGCCTTCGTCGTTGGCGTATTCGTCCTGAGCTTCACCCACATCCGCAGTGAAACCAGTAACCCTCCTGAAGCCGCCGCGGGTTCGGAGTAACAGATCGATCACCGACGCTTGAGTGGCGCAGCGCCGAATGGGAGGAGACAGTGGGCCCAAGCAGTTCGGATTTGGTTCACGTTCATGGTTTTGCGCCTGGGAGTATTTCTGGCTGCCGGCTCGACGGCATATGTGACGCTGGCCAGCGTGTTCTGGGCGGTGTGTGTCATACTCGGCCACAACACGATGGAAATGCTCTACGGTGGGACTGCCGTCTATCTCTTCACGCTCGCCTTTGCGCTGGAAGGGGCCTGGTTCTTGCCAGAGGAAATCAGAAACTCGTCTGCATTCACCAGACTGACCCAACGGTCCCCTTCGGACTGACGCTTGAACGAGCGGATCGATCAGCCCGGATTGATATCGCCCTCCGCGTGACGATGTCTTGTCAGTAGGTCGCGTGATCGGAGGACTTCGGCCTCGACGATCAATTCGTCGCCACTCTCGAAAACCAGTGTGAGGCCGCTCTTTGCCTGATCCCCAGTTGCCTGATCCCCAAGTGTCGATACCGGTTCCTCCATGCGAAGACGAATGCCGTTCGAACGCATCGACAGCTCTGCATGCCCGGTATCGGAAGCACGCTGCCGGACGGCAGTTCGTTCGTGTCTCCCGAGTTGAATTCGGTCCGGACGATTGTGACCCGCCCGAAAAGCTCGCTTCGCACCGAGGCCAGCGCGACCTGCATCTGCGTTCCGTTCCAGATCGTCAGATAGCCTTCAGCGGCGTCGCTGCTATCGTCTGGAACGAGGATTTCGGCGTGCTCGACTGTCAAAAGCTGCGGAGGAGTTAAATGATCAAATGTGCCGTCGGCCGCCTTTGCGAAAACGGCTGAAAGGGGCAAGGCAAAGGCTATGACCGCCAACAGTGACTGGTTCATAATGTCGTTTACCCCTCTCCAATGCTTTTTGTCGTCGACCACGATCTGGGCGACGCTGTGAATTTGCCGCCTGCGCCATGCGGCAATTGCGCGCGTTTGTCCGGCGGTCGATGTGGGCATAATAGCTATAGCCACTGGAGATAGAGAATGTTCACGATTGGAGATCTGTCACGCCAGACGAGCGTCAAAGTCCCGACCATTCGCTACTACGAGCAAATGGGTCTGATGACGGCTGCGGAACGCTCGGAAGGCAATCAGCGCCGCTATGAATCCCGGGACCGGGATCGCCTCTCATTCATCAAGCATGCGCGCGATCTTGGCTTTACGATCGAGGCAATCCGGGAACTCCTCGCGCTGAACGCCCACCCGGAAAGCCCGTGCGTTGACGCCCACCATATTGCGGATCGGCAGCTGCAGTTGGTTCGGAACAAGATCGCCAAGCTTCGGCGCCTCGAAAAGGAACTGGATCGCATAACGACGCGGTGTGACGGCGATCACATCAAGGATTGCTATGTGATCGAGTCGCTTGCGAACCATGAGCTCTGCCGCAGCGATCATTGAAGATTGGTCGATGGCCCGGCATAGTCGGGTGCGATCGGACCCTAGCGCCGTAGGATGACCGGAACGCCTCGAGCGTCTCGGCGCTGACGTGATGCTCGATACCCTCGGCATCTATGCGCGCCGTTTCGGGACTGATGCCGAGCGCGCACAGGAACGACTCCACAACCTGGTGCCGTTCGCGGCTGACGCGAGCAAGTTCCTTGCCTTCATCCGTCAGAAACACGCCGCGATAGGGTCGGTACTGAATCATGCCATCTGCAGCAAGCCGCTTGAGCATCTTCGCGACCGTCGGCTGCGCCACCCCGAGCCTTGAGGCAATGTCGACCTGACGCGCTTCGCCGTCTATGGTCGATGAGGTCGGCAATCAGCTCAACATAGTCCTCGATCAGTTCGGTCCGGCGGTTGCTTCGGGTCTGTCGGAAGCTTTCCACCTGCGTGCCGGCATCCAATAGTCCCGCCGATGTTTCATCGCTCGCCGCTCGATCGTTCATTGTTCCACTTTATCGCTTTCACGGGAAATATCATAGCCGAAGCTATATCTCATTACACGCAGACAGTCATGTCATGGTTAGCTGATATAGCCATTGCTATCTTCAATGGGTGTGCTTTCCTTATTTGCAGCTGCTAAGTGGGAGAGGCTGGGTGAGGAACTGGCTGGCATTCGATCTCAAACGTCGAGGACTCATCGGTGCGGGGTTGTTCGCGGCCGGTGGGGCAGCGCTCAGCGGCCGCTCCGCGCTTGGGCAGACGGCGCATCCGGCAGGCCACGCTGCAAACCCTGCCGCGCAGGGTGACGCCACGGCTTCACCCCATCGCATCGCCCATGGCGCGATGATTACTGTCGGCGACGTCGACGACAAGCGAAACGGCTTCGATCCGACCGCCATGCTGACGGAGTGGGACACCGGCAGCGTCTCGACCCTTTCCGACGGCCGACGCCTGCGCACCTTCGAGGTGACGGCCGAGGACAAGGAGATCGAGATAGCTCCCGGCGTCATGTTCCCCGCCTGGACGTTCAACGGCCGCGTACCCGGGCCTGCCTTGCGCGCGATCGAGGGAGAGCGGCTGCGGATCGTGTTTCGCATTTACGGCTCGCATCCGCACTCGATGCATTTCCATGGCATCCATGCAGCCCGCATGGACGGCGTTCCGGGGGCCGGCCTGATCGGTCCCGGCGAGGAGTTCGTCTACGAGTTCGACGCGAACCCGTTTGGCTGTCACCTCTACCATTGCCACGCGCTGCCGCTTGGCGCGCCACATCCACAAGGGCATGTACGGGCTGTTCGTCGTCGACCCCGATCCCCAGCGACATCCCGACTTCGCGGACGTGGCGCGGTCCCGCCTGCTCGGCACGCCGGAAAACGCCCGCTGGCAGGAACTGGCAATGGTGATGAACGCCTTCGACACGACCTTCGACGGCGAGAACGAGTTCTATGCCTGCAACACCATCGCGCACTGCTATGCAAAGAAGCCGATCAGGATCGAGAAGCAGCGTCCAGTCCGCGTCTATCTCATGAACATCACCGAGTTCGATCCGATCAACTCGTTCCACCTGCACGCCAACTTCTTCGACTATTACGATCAGGGCACGACGCTGACGCCGACGCTGAAGACCGTTGACGTCATCATGCAGTGCAAGCCCAGCGGGGCATTCTGGAATTCACCTTCGCGGACCATGAGCCGGGTC